>CAZFOQ010000017.1:0-39020 GCA_964520535.1 uncultured Pirellulales bacterium
AATCAAACGGCGTAATCCAGAATTCGAGAACAAGCTTTCCCGATTCGCCCGGCTTAAAATCATATTTACACACGGCATTGGCATAGGGCAATTCTTTAATCCAGGGCTGAACACCCCATGCCAGAGTCCAATCCTTGCCCTCGGCCGGCGTGAAGATATGATAATTTTGTGCGTGGACGCCGTGAATCGCCCAGTTCGCCTCCTCGTCACTGATCCTGTCATCTGCTGCGGCTCCTGCCGGGCCGACCTGTTCAGGAACCCACATTTCGCGATGTCCCTTGTCAATCAAAGGCCCGCCGGACGCATCGGCATCCACAACGATCTCGAAAGTATCATTGTGCAAGCCGGTCTGAGAAAAATCCCAGTAGTTATCATAAGCCTCGTAAAGAAAATACAGCTTATTCAGCCCCTTGACCCATCCGACACGAACCCGGACATCCAGGTTGTTGGGATCGGCTTTTGCGTGCTTGCCGGAATCCTCCCAAAGCTGTTCGGTACCAATAATATATTCATCCGGCACCATCGACCAGTCCTCGATGTTCCCATCGATCCGTGGAATCATATTTGCCGGGAATTGAAATATTTTAAATGTCACATCCTTTCGGTCTAATGCCACTGCCGGAGAACATATCAACACCATGAATGTGATGATGCATATTGTTCTGAATTTACTCATTCGGACCTCCATTCAAATTGGATTAGTAACCAGTCATTCATATTTTCAGACCTTGAATCCCATTACTATCCACCGATGACAATAATTTTAGCTTCGTAAGGTTCCAGCTCCAGCGTAAGGCGTACAACGCCGTCCTTCGCCGAAGCGCCTGCCAAAGGTTCAATCTGTACCGAAGCCGCATCCCAGATTTGTACTTTACCGCTACCTTCCAGTACGGCACTGCTCGATTGTTTGTCTGTACTCTCATTGAAGAAGAAGTAAAGATCTGCATCGCGCCATCGCTTGTGTATGTATTTCACTACAGGACAAGACCGGCTCAACATCACGTCGGGCTTAGGAAGCGCTTTCAGCACACGGTCGGTAATTTCGCCGGAAGGTTCCCGAACCGACCAGCCGACATCCGCCGGTCCTTTCGCCTCAAGGAAAGTTTTCTCAACAATCATAGTAGGTTCTTTCCCAAGCGAGATTACACACCCGCCTGAATCAGCAAATGCCTTCAAACGCTCCAGTGCTGCCTTCGAAATTGCACTAACCGGCGGAATGATAACCGCCCGGTAACTCTGCTTACTAAGATTTATGAACGTCCCGTTTTCAAGCTTCAAAGTTGAGGCAAAAGCTTCATCGTCTACAAAGTCGAAGTCACGCTGATGCTCCAGCAACTCCTTGGTCATGGCCCAAAGGCTCCGATCCGCATCAAAGTCACCGAGCCAATAGCTCATGGATGGAAAATATACTGCGATTTGAGCCACCGGTTTGCCCTGTGCCATCAAATAGCAAGCGCGGTTAGTATAAGCCATCACATCCGGGAATCTTTCCTCTGCCATATAGCCTTGCATAACGGCCTCATCCAGCCCGGCAGAAGAAACGTAGAACATGAACTCAAAAAGATTAACGCCGCGAACGAGCTGATAGTTCACACCCCATTCCGCTGCATCGGCAGTAACCGGCGGTTCACTGTAGGCAGCATAGCTCTCACTCAGCACACGCGGCCGACCGTAAACATGCGCCACCGAAGCGGGCAGCCTGACAAAGTCCGCATTCTTGCCAGGCCAGACTTGGTTCCAGATGCTGTCCACACCAGGCAACTGCACAGGACGCAATGCACGGAAGTAATCACCGGTCGAGCTTGTCAAACGCTGCATTGCATGTTCATTATTAAGGTGGGTCATATGTTCCACACCATTGTCCTCACACCACTGAGCCTGCAGGCCGAAGAAATTCTTACCGAACAGATTTGACCACACGTCCCAATAGTCTGCCTTGACCCGGCGTTGCTCATCGGTAAGCTGCAGCCGCGGTTCGCGTTTGCCCATAGGAACGCAATAAGGCAAATAAGGTTTCACATCATAGCCCTTGTGTTCTTTAAATATATCGAGCACGCCAGGGGTCCAGGGTGTATAAGCAAAATCCGGTTCATCGCCGCGAAAGCCCATAACGGTTTTCCCGAATTCATCTCCGAGATGCTTCTTATATTGCACGTGTGTCCAGTCAATAAACTGCTGTACAGCTACTGGATTCAGAAGATCACCCATAGAATTCTTGGTGGTCTTGGCACGAGTGGAGTCATTAACAGCCCGGGTCTCCGGCGTTCTGAACTGATGGTCCAATATCAGAATCTGCCAGTTGCCTTCGGGCGCTGTCCAGTTAATTTCTCCTGAAATTATATCCAGGGCTCGACTGCTCCCGTCATTTCGATTAACTGCAATCACGCCCACGGTCTCCGATGTGACCTTACGTGAGACAGTCTCACTGCCGGAAACATCAACTCTTTCAGCTACGCCCAGCCCCTGCATACGCAGGTCAGGACGCTCATGGGTGAATTTCCCTCCGGCAAAGCCGCTGGGATACTTGCCCTCATTGATAATCCAGACCCGCATACCACGTGACTTGGCCTGTTCGACTGCGAAACGAACCAGTCTAAACCAGCCGTCGGAAAGATAAGGAGCGTTGTCCATATCATAGCCCGCCTCGATAGTAACCGCACGAAAACCGCGCGAGTGAATCAGGTCAAGATCACACACAATAACCTCCTCAGTCATAGGGCCATCCCAACACCAGGTAATCGTCACTGCATACTCGGGTGGTGGCGCAGGGAAAACCGAAGCCACTTCAGCCGCTGAAGGCATCGAGATTTCATGCCAAGGTCTCTCGGAAGCTATTGATATGTTTAATTGGAAAATTGAGAGCAGAACGTACAAATAAGTTTTCATTTTTTCCCTTTCTTATATTTACGGAACTGAAATAACCTACATCAGACAGGCACAACATAAAATGGCCCGAATACCAGTCCTGTTTTAGTTATTGCTCTTATTGTGGGGTGTGATTCATGATTATATTCCTTCGTGTAATATTTCTTAGACTGTGCAGTATAATCTCCCATCCGCCAAGAAATCATTCACAAAGCATATTTCTGCCCAGTATATTACTTTGGAATTATCATGTTGTGGAATATGTGCTGAATAGTAATCTTTAAACTCATCAGAGCTTTGTGCATTTGCAGGAAAAGCAAAAAAACAAGATAACACAATAGCAGCGTTATTTACGGCCAATGTTTGTCGACTCCTAAGAGATTATTGATTCGACCTATGATCAAAATTATTAAACAGCGATTTTACTATAATAGTCGAAAATATCAAGGGAAAAAGCCCGCCTACCTTATGCAAAATTAACAAAGCTATTGCAGCAGGAAAAACTCCATAATCTTGAGGACTACGGCAAGAATTTATTGAATTCACAGTACTTCAATAGAATTTATGACTAATCCCGGATCAAGTATGTAGATACGAATAACGGATTCTTCGGAAATATTGATTTGATGTGTCGTCCGCCCCATGGAATATCCGCGAAGCACATTCGTTCTCCAGGTGCGGCTATCAGCGGCAGAATACACATCAACGACTTGTGCCCTATCACCATTGACCGATATGGCATACCGTAAATTTCGCCCTTGATGGATACGGTGAGTCGGCAGACATTTGACGATGATATCCTTATTGCCGGAAGAAAGTTGAATTTTATATTCTACGAACACCGCTTCTTCAATTTTTTCTTCCGGTACAGATTCAGCATCGAACGGCATCATCGTGAGACCTTTTCCCCCAATTCCAAGTCCTTCAATCACGTGAAGATTAATTCCGGGAATTTCTCGTTTGGACGAGTATTGCTCAACGGAGATTTCGATTCTCTCGCTCTGTTCTTTTTCGATTCCTGCACCAATATTTTCTTTGGTCTTTTTGAGCATTGCTGCTGTTGCAACCTGTGGCATCTTAAAAACGTCCAGATCTCGCGGGTGCCAACTCATCATTCCCGACCATTTACCGCCGGAGATTTCTTCATTATACTTATGGGTCAGGCTTTGAATCTGCTCAAAAGCAGACTGTGCTTTTTGTGCATATTCAAGTGCCTTTTCATCACCCTGTTGTGCTAATTTTAGGCTGTTTCGGGCATAAAGAACCTTCTCGTTCATCAAGCATGCCCCTCGAACCGGATAGAGAATCAACTGGAAAAAGGCATCCTGAAGTGGCTCGGGAATTTTTTTACTCAATGCTTCGGCTTCTGCCAAAATGGCTTGATAGTCACGCAGACGTTCCTCCGCCTGCTTTTTCTCAAAAGTCAAAGTGCCTAAATGCTCTGGTTTGCCTTCCTGAGCCAGACGGTAATACTCGCTTTTAATTCCGGCAATGGGTTTGGCAAATTTGCTTCCAAAAGTTTTTGCCGCCCAGATTTGCGGATACATATATGCCTTTTCAGGCGTCCACGCATTAATATCCCAGGCCAGTTCCATCGCAAATTCTGTTTCCATCTCTGCCGGTTTAATGTCCCCGACATTAAAAACCCATAAACGTGAGGCACCATAATCAAAGGCTTTTGTCATCTCGTAGGAAACCAGCGACGGTGACGTCGAACTGAGCCACAAATAATCATGCGGCGCTCCCCAATAGGACAGATGATAATATACGCCGCTTGCACCTGAACGCTGTTGTTCCTGTGGATTTGAAAGTTGCCGGATATAACCGTGATTGTCATCCGCCCATGCGATTGTAATATCATCCGGCAGTTTTAATCCCTGCTGATAGAGCTGTAACACTTCTTTATAGGGACAAAATATCTGGGGGATCTTATCTATCGGTTTTCGAAGATGCTTGTTCAGTAATCCCCTTTGTTCCGCAATGACTTTTTCAAGAAGCTTGATCTTTTCACTTCGAGAGCGTGGTCCCGGCATGCCGCTATCATGAATGCCTCGCATTCCGACCGTATAAACAGATTCGAAAGAAGACGATTGTTTTGCACGATCTTCCCAGTACCGGTATATCTGTCGGCGGTTCGTATCATAACGCCAATCGTCCGGCATTTCTCCATATTCATGCTCGAAGTTTTGACTCCACTCGAAGACATTATTACGCAGCATCGGTTCACAATGGGTTGATCCCACGACGATAGCATACTGATCGGCGACTTTCGGATTCTCGGGATAATAATAAAATGCCTTCGTACACGGGTGCATGGCAGGCCATATATAGTTCGCTTTGAGACGTAAGAGAAGTTCAAAGATTTTTGCATAGGTGTTCGGCCCGATGTCTGCAATATCTTTATCCATGTTTTTGGCCGCCCAGGGCTGCAAACCCCAGTCCTCGTCATTGAGAAAAATTCCGCGATATGTCACGGATGGCGGGCCTTCGATAACAGAGCCGGCAGTGACATAGACAGCTTCCATGTGTCTGGGAGCGACGTCCGCCCACCATATCCAGGGCGAAACTCCCATCATTCGCGAAAGTTCGAAGACGCCAAAAGCCGTGCCCCGGCGGTCACTTCCGGCGACTACAAGAGCCCGTTCGATTTGTGGGAAAGGACGATCAATCACTGTGACAATAAAAGTCTCCCATTTGCCGCGAATCTTATCGACCGGAAGTTTGTCGCTTTCGGCCAGTCGATCAATCAAATCGGAACGACCAAGCGTACCTATCATCACGACCTGGCCGGACAGATTGTCAGGATTGCTTTGAAGAACAGGCAGAATACCGGCAACTTTCTCAACATCCTTCCTGAATGCCTCACCGGCAATTTGTACGACCTTTGCGTCGTTCGGATCGTAATAAATCTCCGCTGCTTTACGAGAATGCACCAGAAAAAAAGCATCCTCGCTTTGAGTATCTATCACATTCAATTTGTTGTCCATATTGGTTTGAGCTCCGCACTCAAAAACCAAACCACCCCATATAATGAATAGTACAAGAAATGTTTTTAAGTAATCCAATTGAAACTCCTTATAATTTCATATAACAAGAACATTCTAATTCCTATTACCGTCAATTGCTTAACAATCACACTCAGCATGCTCACAGAATCTGGCTACTATGACTAATGTCATATTAGATTCTACATAGAATCACCAAATTTCATAACAAAACCACCATTTCCCTTTAGTTTTATCTCCCGAGATTCCTTTGGAGACATAGTGATCTCCTGCATGTTGAAGGAACGTTTGTTAGCACCATCGGTAATTAACATTCCGGATGTTGTTTTTTCGAGAAAAGGAAGTTCAAGATTTATGCTTTTTTCTTTATCTTCCCCGTTGATTCCGGCAATATACCATATGTTCCTAAATTTTCGGGCGAGGACCACAAGCTTGCCGGGAAAACCCTCTATAAAGCGTGTATCGTCCCAACGAGAAGGAATTTCTTTCATAAAGTCCTTAATATAATCCGGGACTGCTGCCATACTTTCAGGTGTTTGCGCAAAGTGTTGTACACCCGATAGGAAAATAACCGAGATCGCCAGTTCAAAACCGTTTGTTGTAATCCTTTTTATATTGGGAATTTTGCCAAAACAAACAGGTGTAAAATCCATCGGGTCGAAAACATTTCGTGTAAACGGCAGAACACAAGAGTGATTCGCTTCAAGGTTTGCATTGGCTTGTTCAAAAGTTACAAACTCAAATCCTTTTATCGATTCCATCGTCACCAGGTTTGGATACGTTCGATGCCAGCCCCTGGGCAGTGTACAACCATGGCAATTGACCATCAGACCGAATTGAGCGGCATCCTCAAAAATATCCTGGTAATAAGCCATCATGGATTGACCATCCCCGCCAAAGAAATCTACCTTTACGCCCTTTATGCCCATTTCTTTAAGTAAGGTGAATTCCTTAACACGATCTTCGTGAGTCAGCAGCTTACTTTTCGGATGATAGGGAACGGTGTTCCAGTCACCTGCGGAATTATACCACAGGAGAAGCCCGACATTTTTGGTTTTAGCATATTCAGAAAGTTCTTTAACTTTGTCATAGCCTATTTGCGTATCCCAGTTTGCATCAACCAGACAATACTCCCATGACATATCTGCAGCCAAGTCGATAAAACGTTTCTGCACATCGTATACTACCGAATCATCCTTCAAAATAATCCAGCTCCATGAGGCCCTGCCTGGTTTAACAAAAGATGTGTCTTGTAGTTTTGAAGGATTTGCTAAATCTGTTCCGAGCGTTGATTCTACAATAGTTTTTAAGCCATCCCCGATCGTAATAATTCTCCAGGGACTGTACCAGGGTAAAGTTGACTGCGGATTCAATGGCCCGCCCGGAAAAATTTCCTTTTCCTGTGGGAATCCGATGGAAAATTCATGACCAGCGGAATCTCGTTTTAACCTGCAGCCGCAATAATTTCTATCTACGGCAGTCTCTGTAAAAAGCATCCAGTATTTATCATAATTAAACAACGCCGGAAAAACCCAACCTGCTTTGCTGGCTGGAAGTTTGTTTAATTCGATATCCTGCTGGTAAAACTGCTCATATGATGGCTGGTCCTGATTCCACCCGGTTTTTGCTTCGGTAATGATCTGAATCCAGGCTCTTGTACCGGGGGGAAAATTAAACGAGGTGACTTCTTCTTTGATCTTTTTAATCTCCTCTGATTTTTCCGGGAAATAATATCGAAATGCTGCTCCATCATTCGAGACCTGGAAAATAATTTCAATCTTTTTGCCTGATGCATTCGCTAAATGGATAATCCTCCTGTTGCCTTCATAAGAACAATGATGCTTCTTTCCCTGAAGCATATCATAATCCATCTTGACCTTCTCGACATCCGAAACAGTATCAACAGACATATTTTGTGAAAAATCATCATCCTCTCGGATGACTCCTAATCTGGACTTTTCAAGAATGGTCGTTCCCGAATATTCAATCCGGTAAAGGGGAATGTTGTCCTCAGATAGCCAAAAGCATACTGATATTCTTCCATCCGGACTGTCAATACGATACTCTCGTTGCTGTGCTGAGCACGCATGCAACCATAACGTATTAAGCAGCATGATAAATACTACTCCTTTCATCTTGATATTATCCATATTGCATTGTCTCCTAAGTCTTACTATTGTTGTGGATTACTATTGTCCACACTAATAATGTGTCCCTGCCCTTTTGATATTAAGCTTACATGGTCTTGTTCAAAGCTTCGTCCAAAGAAATCGATTGACATGGAGAAAGGCTTACATCTATAACTTTGTTTCCATAGCGGACATTACACTTCTGACCACCCTTGCTGCGCACAGTAGCACTCGTTAGCTTTTTATTCTTCCACCGGATATCTACCTCAAAGGCACCACGGGCACATAAGCCCTTGACCGAGCCGCTCGGCCAGGCCGATGGCAGTGCCGGCAGTAATTCAAGTTCGCCGGTATGGCTCTGGAGCAACATCTCGCAAATGGCTGCCGTAGCACCGAAGTTGCCGTCGATCTGGAACGGCGGATGTGTATCAAACAGGTTGGGAAGTGTGCCGCCTTCATGGTACTCTTCCGTGCGCCCGGAGTCAAATCCGCGAGCAGCCAATTCTTTGGCCCGGCTGCCGGGGACCGCAAGCTGGCCGCGCAGCATATAGTAAGCGTGATCGCCGTCATGCAGGCGCGCCCAGAAGGCGATCTTCCATGCCATTGACCATCCGGTGCCGGCGTCACCACGTGCTTTTAATGAGACTCGGGCGGCTTCCGCCAGTTCGGGAGTCTTGGTCGGCGATAACTGGCGACCCGGATGCAAACCCCAGAGATGTGAAACATGCCGGTGTGTGTCGTTGGGATCATCGATATCCTCCATCCATTCCTGGAGATGACCCCATTTGCCGATCTTTGGCTCGACCAGTTTATCCCGCATCGTCACGAGTTTGTCACGGTATTCCTTATCGATATCGAGCACTTCCACAGCTTCGATCGTATTATTGAACAGGTCCCAGACCATCATCTGGTCGTACGTCACCCCGTCCACGCCGCGAGGGCCGTGTTCGGGAGACCAGCCGTTCGGTATAACAAGCCTGCCATCCGGCAAGGCCTTAAGGTGATCCTCCCAGAATTCACAGGCTTCCTTCATCATCGGGTAGGCGGTATCCTTTAGAAATGCCTTGTCCAGTGTAAACGCATAGTGTTCCCAGAAGTGTTGAGCGTACCAGGCGTTGCCGCCCATGTTCCAGACGTAGCTCATATTGCCGAAAGGATTGGATTCCGTGCGGACGGTCCAGCCGCGCATTGGCTTACCTTCAGGAGGCGGGAATTCCGCGGCCGTGGCCTTCTGATACACCTGGCGCAACGCCATGATCATATCGAACAGACGCAGGTGACACTCGCTGAGATTCGCCGGCTCGGCAAGCCAGTAGTTCATCTGGATGTTGATGTTCGTATGGTAGTCGGCGTTCCACGGCGGACTGTTCGATTGATTCCAGAGCCCCTGTAAATTGGCCGGAAGAGAATCGCGCGAGCAGGACATCAATAAATACCTGCCGTACTGAAACAGCATCGCTTCCAGGCCCGGATCATTTCCTTTGGTAGTGTACATTTCAATACGTTTATCTGTAGTCAGGTTCCTACGTTCGGCGGAACTTTCACCAATGTTCAACTCTACCCTGCCGAAAAGAGATCGATAATCTTTTTGATGCTCATCATATAATTGTTTGAAGGACTTGGCTGCGGCAGATTTCATCTGTGCCGAAAGTTTATCGTGAGGATGATCGCCTTGAAATTTCTTAGAGTAATCCAGAATATAACTGGTGCCGGTCCCCAGGAGAATCGTCAGGGCATCGCATTCCTCGAAAGCGATTTTGCTTCCATTGACACTGAGGGCACCACCATCATTGAGCACCACAACCTGGCTTTCATAGTACATCGTATTGACCGGCTCACTACTTTGCTGCGGCTGCTCAGCATCTCTGCGACGGTTCCGACGTCTGCGTCCGGCCATCTGCAGAGTCAATGCCCCGGAAGATGTCATATTGTTTCCCTTGACAATCGTCGGAGCTTCGTGCATATCGGCCAACTCGATTTCACCGGTATAGCTGCCCGGCTTATCGGCGCCCAAGTGTATCACAATCGCCTGTGCCGGATGGCTGGCAAAATACACGCGCTGATAAGTCACTCCATCCTTTTTATAACTTATTCGTCCCTCGCCCTGGCTCAGATCGAGCTGCCGGCTGTAATCCGTAACGTTGTTGAAATCATGCTCCGGCAGGCTGATGTTTAGATTGCCGAAGGCCTGGTAGGCTCCCATCACATCCTCATTGCCGGTCCAGAGGCTGATTTCATTGAACTGTATTCGATCCTGCGACAAGCCACCGAAGAGCATTGCCCCCATGCGACCGTTACCAATGGGCAAGGCTTCTCTTTCCCAATCCTCTGCCGGTTTATCGTATTTCAGCGTCAAATCGGCAGCGGATGCCGATCCCAGTAGTGACAATAAGATCAATACAATAGTCAAATAGATACTTTTGCGATTCATTCTATTTCCTTTTATACATAATCCACTTTACATTATTCCTATATTTATCTGGATTGACCGCTTGTAAATCCGGCAAGGGCATAAACCAGACCCGCCTGCCAGTTGATGGCGATTTCATTTGTCCTGTAGTCGTCCTGGATATCCTGCCAGTTGGTTGCGCCGGGATGGCCTCCTCCAACGACATAACCCGGCCAGGGATCTTTGACATCATCGGCACCGGAGCGTCTGTCATGAGGAAGCATAGGTGGGTTATGTCCTAAGCCCGTGACATAAGAACGCCCGTAATAATTTCTGCCGAACAGGTGCCCTACCGCATCCAAAGCAGCTTCCAGATATTGCTGCTTGGGAGATATCTTATTGGCCACCTGCAGATTTAATACCTGTCGGCCAATCGTGCCGTTACAGCCCCAATAATATCTGCGAAGAGGTCTTCCGTATACATCCCGTTTTGTGTTGTTCACGATGGCATCGGCCGCGGCAATTACATCGCTACGCACGGTTTCGAGTAATTCCGCATTTTTTCCTTCCCGCTCGGACAAGACATAAGTGAACATTCCGAGATTTCTTACGTTGCCCCAATCCCAGTCCTCGTCCACCTTGCCGCTGGTACTTCCGCCGCCTCTTCTTCTGCCGCCGGCAGCAGATGCGGCAATTCCGGTCTCAAGGTCTTTTAGATACTCTGCCTGTCCCGTAGTCTCCCACATCTCAACAGCGGCCCAGAGCCGGTCGTCCGAGTCGTTTGTTTGGTAACCGCCGGTCTTAAAGTCTCCTTGCTTGAACCTTTTATGTTCCGGATTGTTCTTCAGGAACTCATAACTTGCCTTTGCGGCATCCAGACACTTTTGTGCATATTCGGTGTCGTAGGGCTGAAAATATCTCGCCGCCATTGCCATTACGGCGACAAAATCTGCTGTTGCCGCGGTTCCCCAATCCGTGAAATACCTTTTCTTAATATCCTTTTCCGGCATAATAAAGCCCGAGAAATTCAGGCGTGTCAATTTATGTGAGACCCTTCCCGAACCATCCGGATACTGCATAGTCAAAAGCCAGTCGGTTTCCCATTTGAGCTCTTTGAGGAAATCCGGATAGCCCGGCGCAGTTTCGGGAATATCGAGCGAGATTTTCTCCAGCTTGTCTTGAAAATGGTCCCAGGCCAGAAATAGACAACCAACCGTGATACCGGCATTGACGGTGTACTTGCCGTAATCGCCGGCATCGTGCCATCCTTTTGTGCCGTCCCTTTTGGAATTGCTGTCAATGCCCATGTAATCCTGGTAGCCGTCATTCAAATGACAGGCCTTTTGCGAATATTTATTGCCGTTATGCTCACCATCGACTGCCGTGCCGCATCGCCAGAGGTAAAAGCCCCGCATGGCCGTATAATAGGCAAAATCATATACTTTATCGCCGATTTCAAATTCATAAGATTTGCCAACACCCGGCACATCCAGATAGTATTTTCCCTTATCACTGATCTTCGAAAAATCAGCGACCCACACATCCTGATTCACATCTTCCTGATGCACCGGCCCAGAAACCTTACCGGAATAGACAATAGAGTCATCCGAAGCCTTTTTGACTGTGAAATCAGTACAATCGGAGATAATCGAGGCTTTTTTCGGCATTCCGGGCAAAAATCCCAGAGAATTGAGACGAATATCAGATGCGGAAGCTACAGATATTATGAATGATATGAGAAATCCGCCAATGACTATTCTTTTATACATGATTTTCTCCTTTCCTATCAGTTTTATATGTTTTGATATATTCCCCAATGATAGATTCATATTCAGCCGGCAATCATACCCGCATTTGAGCATCTTGGTCAATACGAAATTAAAACCCTTCTCGAAGAACTGATTTTAAAATTTTAGACGATCATCTAATGGAAATTATTTCAAATCCATCAATTTTTATTAGCCCAAGACCTACGCTGTGGTTCGAAACAATACGCGTTTTTGTGCTAATTTTCAGGTCCGACGCGTGATATTCCGGAGTTTTTTGGTTATTTTATTGCCGAATCCTTATTTTTAAGCCTAAAAACACGGATTTTGGACGAGTAATTGGACATTTGGTAAATTCAGACTCTTGAGAAAATCTGTCTAAAACCTTTATGTAATAATGACTTATGCTCTATATTTGCCCATTTTAACATTGAGCTAAATTGGACATGAATTGATGTATTTTGAACCTAAATTGACCTGAATTGTACCAAAACTTACTGGTTTTTGCGCTTTTTTTACAATCATTGATTTTAGCCCAAAAATGAGGGTCAAAAAGTCAAGTGGTGACAGTCAAATGTATATGAAATTGTCCTTTACTCGTTCCTATCATCCTGAATGGAGCGAAGCAATGTTGAAGGTAAATGACCGGGCGTTGGGAATGTTAATCATGATCCGTGCTTTGCCCGTCCAGGGTACTGGGATGACAACGGCACACCTGGTGATGCCAGTGATGACACATGGATTCCGGGTGATTATCACCTACAGTCAAAAGGATCCAGATAGCTCCAGTTGGATTCGGGATCCTGTTATTAGTCCCTGTATTGACGTTGGCGATCCAATCTCAGACTGGTATAGGAAGCCGGCACCCATCGGTGGTCGGATCAACATGGGGTCGCATATGGAGCTACAACTCAAGCGAGTAAGTCCTGAGCTGGAGGGGAAAAGGAGACGCTCTATATGTTTGACTGGACGTGAATCCCGGTTGGAGTACCACAGGTAGTCCACAAAATTATCGTATTATTGTACAAAATGATTGTCTTTTTTACCGGAACCGTTTATAATATAATCTTAGATACTAAACTACTATAGCTTTGCACAACTGATTTGTAGTAAGGCCCAAGTAAACAACCACGGGTTAAAACCCGTGGCATTGCCGCTTCGGGCTACACCCGTCCGACTTCGTCGGATAACTTCATCTACGGGTTGAAACCCGTAGAATTGCGGCAGCATAGTAAACTCTTTTTGAGGAGGAAAAGACAATGAGGATTTTTAGATTTTTAATGATTTTCTGTATTGCCGGATTCGCCGGCAATGTCTGGGCCTTGCCAGTGACGGATGGTCTGGTTCTCCATCTGGATGCTGACGCTATTACGGATGTTGCTGATGGAGTACAGATTGACACATGGGAAGACCTCTCCGGTATGGGCAATAACGCAACCCAGCCTGCAGAGGCCAATCAACCCATTTATATTGCAAGTGATCCTAATTTCTTTGGTCAACCTGTAGTCCGTTTTGATGGAGCTCACTGGATGGCATTGCCTCCATCATCAGTGACAGTAGGTTCTTTTACTGTATTCGCTGTAGCCCGGTTCAATTATACAGAAAATAACCAATATATTATGAGCGGACAAGATGGCGGTGGAAGCGACCGTATACGCTTTGCGTGGGATAATGCTACAGCAGATACCGTTTTCGAATTTAGAGCCGGAAGCACAGGATGGCTGGACGTTACGGCACCCGCCGACACTCTAATCCATGTCTTCGGAATGACATCAACCATAGAAGGTTTTCTTGATGGTGTTAGTATCGGAACTTCTGAAAACACCTCTAATGAGAATCCGACTGCGTTTAATATCGGCTCTTATAATCGGGGTGAGAAGGATTTCTTCGACGGAGAACTCGCGGAATTCGTCGTATATAACAGAGTGCTCTCATTTGAAGAAATCGTTTTGATAAGTGAGTTTCTAAGACCAAAATCGGACTTTGCGAGCAAACCAAATCCAGCCGATGGAAGCATCGATTTACCCCGTGAAACTGTCTTGAGTTGGAGACAGGGAGAGCACGTTAAATTGCATCAAGTCTTTTTAGGAACTGACTTTAATGATGTAAGCGAAGCAAGTGTCTCCGAACCAAGAGATGTACTTGTTAGCGATCTCCTAAGCGATGCGATGTACGATCCACCCGGGCTTCTCGAATTCAACCAGACCTATTACTGGCGTGTTGATCAAATCAATGATACGGAGCCGAATAGTCCCTGGATAGGCAATATCTGGCAATTTGCGACAGCTAACTTCCTCGTTGTGGACGATTTCGAGGACTACAATGACTATCCACCGAACGATATTTTTAGTACTTGGACAGACGGATATAACATCGAAAATAACGGTGCTCTGGTTGGTTATGATGAGCCTGATATTGATGCTGGAGAGCATTTCGTTGAGACGACGATTGTACATGGAGGTTTCCAGTCGATGCCGTATTTTTATGACAAAGACTTAAAATATGCCGAAGCTGTGTTACCTCTGGAAGGTTCAGCAAGATATTGGACCGCTGGAAGTGTCCATGAGTTATCGCTGTGGTTTAGAGGCAATCCAGCGTATGTCGGCAACTTCATAGAAATGCCGACCGGAACCTATACAATGGCCGGCACGGGTACAGATATTTTCGGTGCATCCGATGAATTTCACTTTGCCTACAAGGAAATCTCCAATGGCACCGCTACCATTATCGCCAAAGTCGAAAACCTTGATAACACAGATCCGTTCGCCAAAGCAGGCGTGATGATTCGCGATACACTGGATCCCGACTCACGCAACACAGCACTATTGATCACCCCTGAAAACGGACTCCGGTTCCAAAATCGTACGGCCCAAGGCGGGGATACGGACAGGCTCTTTGATCCTAATATTGTCACGCCCTATTGGGTGCAATTGCAGCGGGCCTCGGGAGGACTTGTCAGGGCGTATTACTCCGAGAACGGTTCCGACTGGACCCAGTTTAACTTGCAGCAGGTCTCTATGCAGATGCCCGTCTATGTGGGGCTGGCCGTGACCAGTCATAATGTAGAGGCTGTGTGCCAGGCCACTTTCTCAAACGTCACGATAACTGGCACGCTCAGTCAGGACCTGTGGACGGCCCAGGATATCGGCATCCGGAGCAACAGTGCCCAGCCTTTGTATGTCGCACTCAACGACAGGCCTGTTTACTATAGTGACCCCAATGATCCTAACGTGATTAGTCCTGATGCTACACAGATAAGCACTTGGATCGAGTGGAAGATCCCTCTGGAAAAGTTTATGGACCAGGGTGTTGATCTGACACAGGTTGAGACAATGGCCATTGGTGTCGGCGTCCAGAACGATATAACAACGTTAGGCGGCACAGGTCTGTTATTCTTTGACGACATTCGTCTGAATCGGCCACGAGAACAATAAGTCAAATAAGCGGCAGCAGAGTTGTGCCGATGTACAGAACCTGCTCATAAACGATGGCCCGCTCGTCATTAAACCATGTCCACGCCTCGTCACGAGCAAATTGGTGAATCTCATATGGCCCGCGGATTACATTGTCATCGGGGGTGATAAAATCGGACGCCAAAATGGTCTGGCCGATAAGAATAATACAAAACAAAATTGCCGTATGAACCGAAAATCTCCTTCATATTGTATCACTGAATACTTTTATATTAAGATTTGGAACAGTAACATACTGAAATAATAAAAAAATTTGAATATAAAACAACACCCGGCAGACATCAACCGTTGCCAGAGCGGCAACGACTAAACATTAAATGCTAATTTCTTGCAAAAGCAAAAAAACTCAATAATATAGGATCAAGAACCGTTCATATAATCACAGACAGAATTCACTGATGGAAAATGACATGGAGGCCAAAGAAAAAAAAATTACAATCAAACGCTATCAGTGCCGGACCGACGGGAATATTAAGATATTTTTGTTAATGCAGCACTTACAGGAAATAGCGACCATCCATGCAGAAGAACTCGGTTTTGGACCCAGCAGATTAAACGAAACAGGGCTCTATTGGGTGCTGTCAAATATCAGAATAAAATTTGATAGATTTTCAAAATGGCCTGAAGTGATCACTATTAAAACATGGCCAAGCGGATATACCCGCCTGATTGCCACGAGAGAGTTCATCGGCAAAGATCAAAACAATTCTGTATTGATTCGAGCTGGAAGCCAATGGATGATATTGGGTAAAAAAAGTAGCCGACCAAAGGATTTATTACGTCTGGATCTGGGCATGCCGCAAACCGAACCGAAAGTGATAAAGGAAGAATTGAAAAGGTTGGAACCTAAAAATGATTACTACCAGGTTGAAAAAATACAGGTATCACACAGTTCAATTGATATGAATGGTCATGTAAATAATACAGAATATATGCGATGGGGGATTGAGGGTTTGAGAAGAAATCTCAAACTCAAGAGGAACATACGTTTTGTTCATGCTACTTATTTGGCTGAAGTCTTTGAGACAGATGAAATTGACCTGCTTGTTTCTCGTAGCGGCAATGGCAATATCGGCGTCCTTCTTAGAAGATCGGACACAGGCGGCAGCGTTTATTTAATGGAGGTTGGTTATTAGATGTCTGCCTTTGGCCAAAAGATTACAACAAACACCGGATCGATTGGAATTTATTTAAGAACAACCGTTGTAACACAGCCGTAATAAAAAATAAGCCAAACAGGCTGATATAAAAAAATGGAGCTAATCAGGCTTGTCTAATAACCGGTTAGACAAATGCCGTCAAGAAGGAGCAAAAAATGTCGAACCAGAACATAAAACACAATTTGGAATGTAAAAGTGAATCACACAGCGAGCATTTATGCTATATCATATCTCAGGGATTTCATCTCAGTGACGAGCAGGAATTCAAGGCTTTGACGGAAAACCCGAGATTCCAATGCCATCATTGTAACCGGATAGCCAACAGCGATAAAAATTTGTGCGAGCCTTTTGATTTATAAAGGCAATGAATTCGAACTCATCGTAAGAAAATTACCGATCAAATAACGGCTCCCGTAGATATTTGTCAGTGCGGATCCTTATTTAAATCAGATATTTAGTCCGGCATAAATCTATTTTGTAATCTTCACCCTCCGCAGGACCAAAATAATCGAAATTCACTTCAATTTTCTTGCAATATCAGTCTGCTCTGTGTAAATTTATTAAAAAATGTGATACCAGGGCGGTTAGCTCAGTTGGCTAGAGCGCCTGCTTTACACGCAGGAGGCCACAGGTTCAAGTCCTGTACCGCCCATTTCTTTCTCCCTCGTTTCTTGTGAGAATCAAGATTTCTCATACTCTTTCGAAAGCCGCTTGATTTCCGGTATAATCTTGAGCTTTTGCGTACATTTTTCTTCACACTGTCCGCACTCGATGCATGAAGAAGGTGCCGCAGATCGATCCAGGTTGATCTCGCTGACAGTCCAGTTGTACACATCTTTAGCTTTCAGAGGGACCTTCAGTAATTTTTCAAGATACGCGACATTCATCATCGCCGGAATAGTAATATTCGCCGGACACGGTAAGCAGTACTTGCAGCCGGTGCAACAGCCCATGCTCGTCGAAGATAATTTCTGCATGGCCTGTTCGAGGGCTTCTATTTCGTCTTTTGTCAGTGGAGGTCTTTGATAATTCTCAAGCGTCGAGATGATATCGGAAGGCTTCTGAATGCCGCAAAGAATCGTGTCGATATTTTTATTGCCGGCCAAATAACGATGCGCCGTTCCCACAACATCTTCGGTTCCAAGAGTGTCCCATAAAGCGGATTTGATGACCGGCGAATCTTCCGCCAACATTCCGCCTCCAACCGGATTCATCACAATTGTGGCGATTCCGCTTTCATGGGCTTTGGCAATGACATCCGCGTATCTTTGATTGAGCATATTATAGGTAAACAAAATCACCTCGCACCAGTCGGCTTCATCGATGTATTGACTGATATTCTCCGGGCCGTCATGTGTCGTGAATCCGGTATGTCTGACGAGTCCTTCATCCATGGCCCGCCGGATTCCGTCGAGCATGCCTCCTTTAGCGACGGCTTGCTCATAATGTTCCCGGCTGTCGATGTTCCAGACCTGGTAAAAATCCAGGTAGTCGACTTCCAGGCGTTCCATTGATTCGATGATCCGTTTATAGGTGCACTCGGCGGAAGTATCGTCATCCTGCTCAACCTTTTTAATCCAGGGGGAACATTTCGTCGACAGGATGACCTTTTCCCGATAGCCGTCTTTCAGGCTTTTACCGACTTTGATTTCACTGTCGGCATAGCCTCGGCTGGTATCAATGTAAATCAAACCGGCATCAACCGCCTGGCGCAGGAGCTTTATCGCTTGTTCTTCTTCCGGCAGCCGCATTGCTCCGATACTGACAGGATAAACTTTTAATTTACTGCGTTTGCCGAAATCGATCCGTGTTGTTTGCACAGTACGTAATTCCTTAAAGCAATATGATAAAGAAGGAGACTTTCAAGGAAAAATCTACTATGAATACCGAATTTCATTGTTTGTTGTCACGGCTGTTTTCCGCTCCCTCTTTCAATGATAGACTGATGCGCTTTCTGGCAAGGTCCACTTCGAGAACCGTCACGGTGACCTTTTGATGAACTTTGACAATATCGGCAGGATTCTTGATAAAACGGTCCGCCAACTGGCTGATGTGGATTAAGCCGTCCTGATGCACGCCGATATCGACAAAGGCCCCAAAGGCCGTCACATTCGTGACGATCCCCGGTAGTCTCATCCCGGTCTTGACATCTTCGATTTTATTGACTTCCTTTGCGAAACTGAACATCTCGAACTTTTTGCGGGGATCTCTGCCGGGTTTGGCCAGCTCCTGCATGATATCATTCAGTGTCGGAAGTCCCACCGAGTTAGTGACATAATTCTGCAGACGCACTTTCATACGAAAGGACGTCTCCTTCATCAATTCCGCCACGGAGCAGCCGACATCTTTCGCCATGGCATCGACAACATGATAGCTTTCAGGATGTACGGCACTGGAATCAAGAGGATTGACGGCATCCCGGATTCTCAAGAAACCTGCCGCCTGTTCGAAGGCCTTGGCGCCCAGGCGAGGGACTTTCTTGATTTCCCGCCGTGATTTGAATGGGCCGTTCTCGTTCCTGTAGTTAATAATATTTTGTGCCAGTTGCGGCCCAAGTCCGGAAACATATGTTAATAGCTGCTTACTGGCGGTGTTCACCTCGACCCCGACACTGTTGACACAACTGGCGACGACGTCATCGAGACTTTGCCTGAGCATTGACTGATCGACATCATGCTGGTACTGGCCGACTCCAATCGACTTCGGATCGATTTTGACCAGTTCCGCAAGAGGATCCATTAACCGTCGTCCGATGGAGACCGCCCCGCGAACCGTGACATCCTCATCAGGAAACTCCTCTCTGGCGACCTTCGATGCAGAATAAATCGAGGCCCCGCTTTCGTTGACCATAACCACAGGTACATCTTTTGGGAACTTGATGTTCCTGATAAATGCTTCGGTTTCACGGCCTGCCGTGCCGTTACCTATGGCGATTGACTCGATGTTAAACTGCTCGCATAACGAGGTTATTTTCGCCGCTTCGGAATTTGCCTGTTTTTCGCTATGAAGCGGATAAATCACATCCGAATGTTTGAGCTGGCCCTGGCGGTCGAGGCAAACGAGCTTACATCCTGTTCGAAATCCGGGATCGACAGCCAGGACGTTTTTCTGCCCGAGGGCTGGGGCAAGCAGCAATTGCCGCAGGTTTTCCATAAAGACTTTGATTGCTTCTTCATCGGCCCGCTGTTTTGTCGCCGCGAGAACTTCCGTTTCCATCGAGGGTGACAGAAGTCGTTTGTAGCTGTCCATAACAGCTTCCCCGACCAGTAGAGAAGAAGCCGATTGTCCCTTGACAAACAGCAGCTCGAGAATGCGCAACGCCTGTTCCTCAGGTGCGGTAACCTGTAATTTCAGAAAGCCTTCTTTCGCCCCTCGGCGCATGGCCAGAATCCTGTGGGACGGCGCTTTTGTTACCGGTTCCTGCCAGTCAAAATAATCCTTGTACTTACTTCCCTCTTCCTCCTGGCCCTTTAAAAGTTGAGAGGAAAAACAGCCCTTATCGAAAAATAAATCCCGGATCTTTGCACGGGCGGCTTGGTCTTCATTGACCCACTCGGCAATGATATCTCTGGCACCAGACAAGGCATCCTCGACAGACTCGACTCCCCTGCTCTGATCGATAAACGCCTTTGCCTCATCGGCAGGAATAACAGCAGGATCCTGGGCAAAAATTAAATCCGCCAGAGGTTCCAATCCTTTTTCCCTGGCGATGGTTGCACGCGTCCGCCGCTTTGGACGATACGGCAGATAAATATCTTCCAATATCGTCATAGTCTCGGCCTGCATGATTTTATCTTTGAGCTCATCGGTAAGCAATTCTCGCTCATCGAGAGACTTGATGATGGATTCACGCCTGGCATCCAGCTCTCTTAACTGGTTTAACCTGTCACGGATGTTCGTAATAACCATTTCGTCCAGGCTGCCCGTGGCTTCTTTACGATAACGCGCAACAAATGGTATTGTGGCTCCGCCATCAAGCAGCTCAGCGGTTGCCTTCACCTGGTGGGGCTTAATGGACAATTCTGATGCAATTTGAATGATGTGTGTTTGGTTCAATAACTGACTGTGCATTACAGGTGCCATATAAATTATTTCCGGATTTTCTTAGCTCTTATCAAGGAATTCGTAAATTCATCCCGATACACCAATTTTACTTCGTCGAAGCCTGCCTCGCAGAGGTCCCTGCAATATTCATCAAATGAGTAAGTCCCACCCCCTTCGGTCGCGACCAACATATTGACGGCGAACAAAGCGCCTCCTACAGGATTGGTATGAGACGAATCCATGACTACATCCCGTATAATCAAAGAGCCATCATCTTTCAGGGCCTTGTGAACTCTGTTAAAAAGGGCACGGTTTTGCTCTCCGGAGTTCTGGTGACATATTGCTCCCAGCCAGGCTAAGTCCGCACCGGCAGGAAGATCATCGTCATAAAAATCTCCCTCCACGAAAGTCACCCTGTCACGTAATCCAGCCTCGATGATACGCTTTTCGGCCATGGGTATCACAGGCGGAAGATCGAAAAGCGTTGCCGTGGCTTTAGGGACAGCTCGTAGCAAGGCGACGGTCCATGTGCCTGAGGCACCTCCTATATCGAGCAAATGTTCGAATTTTAAAGGCCGGAGTTTTTCTATCACTTTATCAGCTCGAGGCTCAGAGATATTATGCATCGCGCCAATAAAAGCTGCCCGATCGGCGGCTTTGCCGAGAATACTCGGGCCACATTCCGCCGGTTTTCCGGTTTGTACCACCTCAGAAAGACGGGCCCAGCGACGAAGACAATTGCTCAGGTGACGAACCATCGGCAGGATATTTTTTGCGGACGACTCGGTTAATAGCACGGCAATTTCATCAGGAACGCTGTAAATATTGTCTTGCTTTTTCAGAAATTCCATTGCTGTAAGCGCATCGAGAAGAATAGTTGTCGCACGCGGATTGATATTTAGCCTGGCAGCTAAGTCTTGAGCTGTCATTGGTCTTTCATGCAGCGGGCTAAAGACATCTAAATCCGCAGCGGCAGCTAATACGCAGGCCGGCTGAAATGACCGTGTAACAGATAGAACTTCTTCTGCAATCCATTGTTTTGCCATCAGTTACTTTCTTTAACCAAAGATTTCCTGCTCAATCAATACAGACTCTAAATTCACAATCAATCCGATTGAAGGCAGGAATATTAACACCTATCCAGATGATTTTACAGTAAAGACGATTTCTTTCAAGGATTGTATATATTCTGTTTAGCCGCCTTCTGAGAACATCTCAAATAAGCTCCCTTGAAAAACCTGGTCCGATATAGTATTGGAATTCTCTGAGCTGGGACAAAGGGGAAGTGGTAAATTAGCAATGGGCTATGAGACCACTATAGATTGTGGGTACTGATTGTTAATATGATTGTTTCCGCTACGATCACACTTTAGAGTCTTTGGAGAAGACAACAAATAAATAGTACGCACAAACGCAGCTTATAGCAAACAGAACGCCTACGATAGGTGAGATTGAGATTAGCAAGCCAAATACACCCACAAGTGCTAAAATCACTGTTGAACTCTGCAGAAGAATTCTATGGCGTTGTGTAACGCCTAAAGTAAGACACGCAATTTGGAAAATCAGAAACGGTAAAGCTATAGAAAGACAGCAGAGTGCAAACAACGATGGCCCTATCAAATTTTCAAAGCCGGCAAGTTCAACGATAGCAACTGCCGCAAAGATTGTAAGGCCGCCTATCATTATTTTCTCGAATATTTCATATCTCTTTTCATAGGTCATTTCTTTACTCATAATCAGAATCCTTTTAGAATATAGAAACCATCATTTACTGTATAGATAGTATAATTTGTATCTCGCTCATAAGCGCACAATTTTACTATCACATGTTCAAATTCATCGGCTAATTTAGACAACAAATCTATCACATTTTCTTTTCTTCTTAAATATAATAGGACTTTTGCATAGTCCGATTTTCACGGTGCCCCCTTTTTATTATGAAGTCACTACATATAAAGCTGGAATAAGATGGCCTTATCGTTTTAAAGACATTTACCCTGCTTAGCTTTATTTTGATGATAATATCGCTCTTTTAGCCCATATATTTCATCTTGCATCACAGCATATCCGGACTTTTAGGCTTAGCTGCTGTTATGCCAGAGAGCCTTCTTACCTTATAAGGCTTTCCTTTGATTGAAGACAATACCCCTTATTTTTAGTCAAAAAGGAGTAAGATAGAAAAATATACAGCTCTAACTATTGACTTAAATCCCAAAATATATTATAATTATGTCTTAAATGATAGTTTTTTTGTCTAAGGTTTAATCGGATTATGTATCATAACCTTCGGGAGGAGACATCCCCCTTGAACTCCGGAGAAAATAAACAATATTAAGGCTCTTTGAGGGTTTGCGGATGAAGATCTGGGTGAATAGTAAAAAACGGAAATCAATTCTGATTTCTTTCTATCCCGAATGGGCCTGTATGATAGCAGGAGAAACCCCAACTTGACATAACTATAATTTCGTTAGTGGAATAATCTTAGAAGTTTATAATGTTGAAAGAGGTTTTAACTTAACTTAATTATCACATTGGTCTTTAAGGAGATAGGCTTGATTGTTTAAAAAAATCCGAGGCGGGTGGCGTTTGAGGAATACGACACTTATCGCAAGTTGGTTATAGGAGGTTTTAAAATTGAACTTCGTTAAATATTGTTCTCTCATTGTGCGCATATCAAGAACTCATGTCTTCCTGTGTCTTTTTCTTATGCTGTTGATATCTATCTGCTTAGTCGGGTGCAGCGATGAGGTTCGTCTGCCTTCAACTAAGCAGTTGGCAGAATTCGAAAATGCCGGTCCCCTTGGTTTTAATACCGACACGGCCAGTTTGTCGAATGTCACAACAAGCAGCAGAGCCTACCGTGTTATGCCTGGTGAAGTCCTCGAGTTGACCATGCCGACTATTTTACAGGTTGTCACTAAAGAGAAATCAGACGATCCCAAAACAGTAGCACAATCTATGTACCGTGTGAGTGAAAAGGGAACTATTACACTCTCGGTTGTTGGAGAAGTCGAAGTAGCAGGAAAGACCCTGGCTCAGATAGAATCAGCCATTGTTAATGCGTACTATCCCAAATATGCTTCAATTCGCCCCTCTATATTTGCTCGTTTAGTTGAAAGAATTGAGCCGCCGCTCTTTTCCGTACTCGGACTTGTTAACAAACCAGGTAACTTCCCATATCCGCCGGATGCTCAGTATAACCTCATGCAGGCATTGGGCTTCGCCGGAGGATTGGATCGGGCATCTGAGCCTCGCTACGCCACTATTTATCGTCTAAAAACGGACGGAACGATTATCAGTGCAATTTTTCAAGTTGTAAATGCTGGAAATGACTCAATGCTGACAAATGCTATGAACATTCGTATAAAGCCTGGTGACATTGTTGATGTAGAACATACGCCCAGAACAAGAACAAATGAATTCCTGAAAGGTGTATTCAGAATCAGTATAGGTTCATATTTCAACTTAAACGATGTTTGGGATGATTAAGAACGAACAATACTTATTCAAGCTAAATTATAATTGGAAGTGACATGGCAAACCAAAATGAAAATCGCAAAACGACCCAAGAAATTCCCTCATCCTTAAGGAAGCAGCCATTAACCGGAATTCCATCGAAAAGTCTATTCCAGATATTATGGCGCAGCCGCTGGATAGTGCTGCTCACGACGGTTTTGGCTGTGACAGCAACTTCCGTTTATCTCTCAAAGGCGACACCTATTTATAGAAGTACATCCCAGATTTACGTCGAGCAGAGTGGCCCCCGAATTATTAGTGAGATGGAAGAAGGTGTAATGACAAAATCCAATAACTATATCTACACACAGGCAGTGCTGCTTAAATCCACACCAATTCTGGCTGCTATTTTCAATGATCCCGAAATAAGGCAGATGAAAACATTTGCTAATGTACATAGCAGTATTGATTACTTAAAGGAAACTTTAGACATCGAAGTTGGGAGTATGGATGAAATTATAAGCATTTCATACGAATCGCCTTACGCGGTTGAGGCCGCTCAAATAGTCAATGCAGTTGTTAATTCATACATCGCTTTTCAAGCAAATCGCAAACGCAGCACATCAGCAGAAGTTGTGAAAATCCTTCAAACTGAAAAAGACAAACGAAATCAAGAACTCATAGAAAAGCTCAAAGCAATGATGGAGTTCAAAAAAGGCAATCCCGCACTGGCATTTGAGAGCCAACAGGGCAATATCATACTCCAACGGTTTGAGAGACTATCCTCAGTTTTGACAGAGGCTCAACTGACAACCATTGAAAGGAAATCCGCCTACGAGTCTATTAAGGAATTGGTTAATGACCCAAATAGTCTCAGGCAGTTTGTGGAAGCGCAAATGACAGAGGGTACATATAGCTCAACGGGCAGTGAGCGAGCGGAATTCAAATCCAGACTCGAGCAATTACAACGTCAATATGTAGATCATCTACGTCAGCTTACTGCCGACCACCCAGCAGTTGAGGTATTAGAAAATGAAATTGCTTATCTAAAGGCTCAAATAGCGGCACTGGATGCTGAATTCGCTCAAACAAGACTTATTTTGGAGGAACAACAATACCTTGCCGCAAAGGACAGAGAGGATCAAATTAAAAAGCATTTCGAAGATCAGCGTTTACAGGCTCTTGACCTCAACGAACAACTGGCTCAATATACGATACTGCAGTCTGACTGGGAACAAACGAAAAAGCTCTGCGATGTTCTCAACGATCGAATTAAGGAATTGAATGTCACTGAAGATGTTGGAGCACTCAACATAAGTGTTCTTGAAGTTGCACGTCCTGCGAATAAGCCATCAGAATCCCACATGGTTAGATATTTGTCCTTTGCTTTGGCGATGGGCTTTATGCTCGGCGGTGGTCTGGCACTCCTTCGAGACTGGAGGGATCAAAAGCTGCATTCGGTAGAAGAGATTTCCTCGGTTCTCGGATTGCCGATTCTTGGTCTTGTGCCATCAATGCCCAAAAGGCAAAGCGCAGCAGTTCGAGGCCAGAAGGTCCATGTGGAACCTGACTCCCCTGTTGCGGAGGCCTATCGAACAATACGTACAGCGGTATTATTTAGTACACCCAACGGCAAGGCAAAGACAATACTTGTGACTTCTCCCGGGGAATTAGAGGGCAAGACAACCTTAGCCAGTAACTTAGCCATTGCGATGGCCCAGACCGGACAGAAAACTCTCCTGCTCGACGCTGATTTCCGAAATCCTATGCAGTACCAGATTTTCGAAATGAATGAGAATAACGGTATTATTTCTCTACTTTCCGGAACCACTACGCTGGAAAAAGCAATCAAATCCACCGGAGTTGAGGGCCTGGAACTACTTCCATGCAGAACCCAACTCATTAATCCTTCTGAGATATTAAACAGTGAGAGCTTCGCCAGACTCTTGGAACTTATCTCGAGCAAATATGACCGTGTCATCATCGATTCGCCACCGGTTGTGCCTGTAACTGATGCTCAGATACTTGCTGCGATTTGTGACATAACGCTTTTGATCCTTAGAGCGGAAAAAACAACCAAAAAGATGTGTCAATTAGCCCGCGACGGGCTCTTAAGCGTCGGCGCACGTATCCTTGGAGCGGTTGTAAATGATGTCTCCAAAAAAGGTCTACACAGTTATTACAGTGGTTACAATCACTATTATAACTACAGTCGATCCAAGAAGAAAAGGGCAAGAAATAAAAAACAGACGGCTTAGTGTGTTTTAAGGATAACAGAATTTAGCTTTCAACTGGTTTTTAGACATTGAGCAAGAAAGCTAACAAAATAGAAATGTTGTCGATACACCGACGGGGACGGAGTCTGCGCGAGGCTAATAAAAAATAACAATACTTAATATATGAAAGATGAGTGCTTGGTACTGAAAAATTAACACCTCAATATGAAAACGTACCTATTTGTATATCTTGGTTCTGCTTTCCTTGCGTTAGTGATTACACCAGTGGTAATACGGCTCGCCCGGCGACACAGCATCGTTACTATTCCAGGTCAACGGCATATGCATGAAAAGCCTATATCGCACATTGGAGGCGTGGCAATATTTCTCTCTATGATTTCTCTCACTATTCCTGTGCTATTTCTCTCGAATACCATTGGTAACACATTTCGCGAAATTCTACCTCAGGTGATTGTGCTGCTTTCTTCTGCCGGTTTTATATTCCTTATCGGCCTGATTGATGATCTTAAGGCTGATGGCCTGAGCGTACGTGTGAAGTTTCTCGCACAGATAGCTGCCGCTTCCGCTGTCTGTTCGGTCGGTATCCTTATCAAGTCAGTGGCTATCGCCGACTGGCTAACACTGGAATTCGGTTGGTTCTCCTGGCCACTTACACTTCTTTGGATTGTCGGTATCACTAATGCGGTTAATCTGAGCGATGGCTTGGATGGGCTTGCTGCCGGGGTTTCTGCAATTGCTTGCGGAGTCATAGCAATTTTTGCCGTTTATTGTGGCAGCATTGTCATGGCGATACTCATGCTTGCTCTGCTCGGCAGTTTGACCGGCTTTTTATTTTTCAACTTCAATCCTGCAAAAATCTTTATGGGCGATTGCGGCAGCATGTTCTTAGGTTTCACAATCGCCTCCTCCAGTGTGTTATGCTCGACTAAATCTTCTACTCTTGTGGGTCTTGCCCTACCTGTTCTGGCGCTGGGGATACCGATCTTGGATACACTTTTTTCTATGCTGCGGCGTTTCCTTGAGCGCCGTTCAATATTCGCTGCTGACCGCAGGCATTTCCACCACAGGCTTGTTGATTTTGGTTATAAGCAGCGCAATGCAGTAATTATAATATATGCAATAACACTTCTCGCTGCTGCATTAGGAATGCTCATGATGATTACCCGCAACGGTAGTTCCCTGATCATCTTTTTGGGCATCTTAATATTATTAATATATATATTCCACATTGTCGGCGCCATCCGAATTAGAGAAACCATGGCAGCTCTTCAACAAAAATACGCGATAACCAACGAGATCCAAAAGGAAAAAAGAACTTTTGAAGACGCACAGTTGTATTTTCGAGAAGCGCAGACATTTAATCAATGGTGGAAGGCGGTTTTAAAAGCAGCCGATATTATGGGCTTTTTAAATCTCAGCCTTCCTCTTACCAACCGTGACGGCAGCACTCATATACTGAGCTGGTGGCAGAATAACCAGAGTTTGGATTCTGATGTATTGAAAGTTAGTCTTCCCGTACAAGACCGCCGGGCCGGACCAAAGCTTAACTTGAAAATCGAAATCTGTGGAGGCAACTGTCTTGAATCGGCCGGTAGAAGAGTCGCTCTCTTTACGCGTCTGATGGATGAGCATGATATAACCACACTACCGGCATAATAAAAAAGTAATTGTACCTCGGTACAAGGCAGATTGTTGATAGTCGATCATAATCCCTAAATAGTAGATCTAATTAATACTCTTAAGCGTTCATTCCCACCGCTATATTAACTACAAAGATCGAACCAAATAAGTCAATAGATAGCATTGCATAATAATACCAAAAATCTTCTATCTGTTTCTCACCCATTTCTATAGTATCATTAGATATTGATACGCTACAACAAGGCGATAAGATAATAAGTGATTACATACTTTAATGTTTAAGATATACAGAGAGACTAACCTATATGTCTGAAAAAAATTTAAATGTTGCTGTTATAGGAGCCGGATACTGGGGTAAGAACCTTGTCCGCAATTTTGCGACAGCAAAAAGATGCAATTTGAAGTACGTTTGTGATATCAATGAAAATTTATTGAGGACACACAAGAGAAACTATCCATCTATTGAGACTACTACGAACATAGATTCAGTCATTAACGATGTGGAAGTACAAGCGGTTGCAATCGCAACACAAGTCCCAAGACATTTTGAAATAGCGTGCAAAACTTTGAATGCCGGAAAACATACTTATGTAGAAAAACCGCTGACCCTGAGAGCTTCGGAATCCAAGGAACTGATTTCTTTGGCCAATGAAACCGGATTGAAACTAATGGTAGGTCATTTATTAGAGTATCATCCGGCAGTTACTTATCTTAAGGAAATGATAGACAAAGGTGGAATCGGTCAGCCTTACTATATGTACACACAACGGGTTAATTTAGGTATTGTCCGACAGAACGAAAATGCCTGGTGGTCGCTGGCACCCCACGATATTTCCATTATCTGTTATCTGCTCGGCTCTGAGCCAGTCTCTGTGGCTGTAAACGGGCAGTGCTTTCTACAGAAAGACATCGAAGATGTGGTTTTTGCCACTATTAAATTTTCGGACGGTAAAATGGCAAACGTTCACTGCAGTTGGCTCGACCCACACAAAATTAGAAAAATGACCGTAGTTGGTACTGAGAAAATGGTGACTTTTGATGATATGGAAGCCACGGAAAAAGTGCGGATATACGATAAGGGTGCCTCTATCAAGCACGACATAACTACTTCATATGCAGAAGTAATATCGTTACGCTTCGGTGACATATTAATTCCAAAAGTTCCTGCCGGAGAGCCTTTGGCATTAGAATGTCGACACTTTATAGACAGTGTGCTTGATAATACGCCGATTCAAAGCGACGGCATTGACGGGTTGAGGATTGTTCGAGTTTTAGAGGCGGGACAAAAATCGCTAAAAAGTCATGGCAGACCTGTGAATCCGGAGGATTTCTGATGAGCAACAATAAGGATTATTTCGTCCATGAATCGGCATACGTTGACGAACCGTGTGAAATCGGCAGAGGCACAAAGATATGGCACTTCTCGCATGTCATGAAGAATACAAAAATCGGAAAGAACTGCATATTAGGTCAAAATACACACGTTGCCAGTGATGTTGAAATTGGCGATAATGTCAAAGTCCAGAACAATGTGTCTATATACACCGGTGTGATTATTGAAGATGATGTATTTCTTGGACCCAGTTGTGTCCTTACAAATGTGACAAATCCACGTTCACAAATCAGACGGCACGATCTCTATGAAAAGACAATCATACGACGTGGGGCAACCGTTGGAGCTAATGCTACGATTGTTTGCGGCATTAAGCTCGGGCGATATTCATTTATTTCCGCCGGAGCTGTAGTAACTAAAGAGGTTCCAGATTATGCCCTGATGATGGGTGTTCCTGCCCGACAAGTCGGATGGATGAGCCGACACGGCATTCCGCTACAGATATCAGATGCTAATGGTATCATGATTTGCCCAGAGAGCGGTTATCGTTATAAAGAAGTCGAACCTGGTGTACTTAAATGCCTTGATCTGGATGAAAATAGCCCGCTGCCTGCAGATAAAGCAGTGGGCAAAATTTGCTATGACAAACATAGAAAAAATAGTTGATCAACGATAAGAGATACACGAAAGCTGAGTTTTATGCGAAATTATCTCGGTTCATACGAAGATTTGATCGTCAAATTTTTACAGAAGGGGTACGAAGTAATAACGTTTGCTTCCCTAAAGAGCACAGACGGTCAACTTATCCTTCGCCACGATATTGATTTTGACTGTAGTCTCGCAAATAAAATGTCTTTTATTGAGGACAAATTAGGAGTTAAGGCGACTTATTTTTTTATGCTACGTAGCGATTTATATAATCTGTTTTCAGACGAAAACATTGGTTACGTAAAGTCAATCAAAGAACGTGGACACAAGGTTAGTCTTCATTTTGATCCAATTATTTATGATGATTTTAAAAAAGGATTCTCATTCGAGAAAAAGGTTTTTGAGCAAATAATTGATACAAAGATAGAGGTTGTTAGTCTTCACAGGCCTAATGATTTTTTCTTGAGGTATAATCGTTCCATGGGCAAAGTTAAACATACATATCAGGATATTTTTTTTAAGGACATTAAATATATTTCCGACTCTCAAGGATCGTTTCGCTATGGACACCCACTTGAGACAGAGGAGTTTATGCAACAAAAGACAATCCAGTTGCTTATTCATCCTATATGGTGGATGACAAAAGGTGATAACAACCTGAATATAATTAAGAATTATATAAATTATCACCATAAAAAATATGATGAAAATGCGGCGAAACACTGCATTGTATATCGAAACTATATGGAGAATTTAGAAAAGAAAAGCTAATTTCTGCTGTAATTACATAGTAACATTCCAAAGGACTTATGTGCAGCCGGTTAAGGATATCACCTTGGAAGAATTGGAGGGATTCAGGAAATACAAGGTCTGAAAGACACAACATCGATTTAATCTTCCGCCGCAATTCTACGGGTTTCAACCCGTAGATGAAGTTATCCGACGAAGTCGGACGGGTGTAGCCCGAAGCGGCAATGCCACGGGTTTTAACCCGTGGTTGTTTACTACTAATGAAGATTTTCTTTGGACTCTGGCAAAGAACAAGAAGAACAAAAATAAAAACAGGCTTTCCAGAGCTATTCGAAGTAACAAGATGGGCGATACAATAACAGTATTAATAACAGGTGGCGGCGCTCCAGGAATAGCCGGTACCATTTTCAGCCTCCGAAATAATCCTGAGAATACTGATTTTGTTATTATTACTACAGATATCAATAATGATGTTATTGGTAAGTATTTAGCGGATAAGTTTCACAAAGTGCCCCCTCCTGAAAACGAGGAATATATTCCAACACTTTTAAAACTGGCGAAGAAACAAGAAGTACAAGTAATCATTCCACAAACGACAAGAGAGATAACAGTTCTTTCCAATAACGCAAATAAATTCGCAGCGTTAGGCACCACCGTTATGGTTTCACCATTTCAGAGTATACAACTTGCCAACGACAAATTTCTTTTACTTGAAAAGGCCCAACAAATCAAAGTTCCCTGTCCAAGATACTATCTTACAAATTCTAAGACCTCTTTGACTAAAGCCGTGAAGCTGCTTGGTTATCCTGAGAAAAAGGTTGTTGTAAAACCAAGAACATCGAACGGGATGCGTGGTTTAAGAATTCTGGTTGAGGAGCCGTGGGACGTAAGAAGGTTTTTATCCGAGAAACCTCAGGGAGTTGAGATTAGCTTGGATGTGCTCTTAGATATATTAGAAAGAGGTACTTGGCCTGAATTAGTCGTTACAGAATATCTTCCAGGACAGGAGTATACAGTTGATGTTTTTCGAGGAAAAAAAGGAATGGTAATACTGCCGCGCCTACGAGAGAAGATTAGAGATGGCATAACATTCTGTGCCAAAGTAGATTTAAGAACAGATCTTATAGAGTATTCAAGCAAATTGACAAAAGCCTTGAATCTAACATATTGCTTTGGATTTCAGTTTAAATCCTCTAAAGATAACATTCCTAAATTACTCGAATCCAATCCGAGAATTCAAGGAACAATGGCTGCCAGTGCATTAGCAGGATTTAATCTTATTTACTGTTCTGTAATGGAAGCTTTGGGGAAGCAAGTAGAAATCGATAATCTGAATCTCAAAGATGGACTTAAATTTGAGCGTTACTGGGGAGGGGTAGCAGTAGATAAAGATGGAGTTGTCAGAAAAATTTAAGAATTTGCTCGACAGCAAATACATTTTTCATCTGCACACAACATATACCGATGGTTTAAGTTCTGTTAAGGAGTATTGCTCCTGGGCCTCAAAAAATCGGTATGATGCAGTAGTTTTTACAGAACATGTAAGAAGAAAATTGTCTTACGATTTTCATAGCTTTCTTTCCGACATAGAAAACGCGAGGCGAGAATTTCCAGATTTGGATATTTGGACTGGTGTCGAAGCAAAAGTACTGCCGGGCGGTGAGCTTGATATGCCAGAACGTATATTATCTAAAATTGATATTATTTGTTTTGCTTATCATTTTTTCCCCACAGACTTAGACTTATTCGATGAATCGTTCGAAAGATTGTTTTCAGATGCGAGGTGGAAAAAACATATTAGAGTTTGGGTTCATCCCGGAAACTATTTAAAAAAATCAGGAGTGTTAGACGATCATCTTGACTTTCTCGACAAGCATGTGCTTTTAGCACTACAGGAAGGTGTGTTTATTGAGCATAATTTAATATATGACCTGCCTCCAATGTCAATAATTAAAAAAATACCTCAATCAAAACTGATAAAGGGATTAGATGCTCACTCAGTGAAATCTATAGTTGAGATGTTAAAGAAGCATTAAATGGGCCAGGTAAAAAAGAGGATTAATCCACGAAAGCAAGTAGAAAGATAATACCCGATACGGCAACAAGAGATCACACAATGCATATACCACTTTTGGATTTGAGAGCACAGTACCAGACAATCCGGGAAGAGATATTGACTGCTGTAACAGAAGTTCTTGATTCTCAGCGTTATATCGGCGGTTCTAAAGTTGCAGAACTGGAGGAAAAAATCGCCGCTATCAGCAACTGCAGATTCGGCGTAGGTGCATCGAGTGGAACCGACGCGATCCTTAACAGTCTGATGAGTTTGGACATTGGTCCCGGCGATGAAGTTGTCACAACACCATTTACTTTCTTTGCAACGATAGGATGCATCGCCCGGGCAGGTGCCACACCTGTCTTTGTGGATATTGATCCTCTAACATTCAACATTAATCCACATCTGATTGAATCAAAAGTAACGGATAAGACAAAGGCAATTATGCCGGTCCATTTGTTCGGCCAGATGGCAGATATGGATCCAATCATAGATATCGCCCAAAAGTATGATCTTTTCGTTATCGAAGATGCCGCCCAGTCAATAACAAGCACGTACAAAGGCAAAAAGGCAGGGAGTATCGGAACGGTCGGATGCTTCAGCTTTTTCCCAAGCAAGAACTTAGGTGGTATCGGAGATGGAGGCATGATCGTTACAAATAACGAAAAGCTTTATGAACGTCTGACGATCATGCGAAATCATGGAGCCAAACCGAAGTACTACCACAAATATATTGGGGGCAATTTCCGGCTGGATCCTATCCAGGCGGCGGCTCTGCTTGTCAAACTCTCCTATTTAAACTCCTGGAGTGAAGCTCGGCGTCAAAATGCGGCTTACTACGATTCCAAATTTATGGGAACGATTGTCCAAACTCCGAAGATCAGCCCGGACTGTGTCAGCATTTATAATCAATACTGTATCCGTGTACCTCGGCGAAATGATTTAGTCACATACCTCAGAGACAATAATATCGGCTGCGAGGTATATTACCCCGTCCCGGCCCACCTGCAGGAATGCTTTTCCTATTTGGGGTACAAAGAGGGAGATTTCCCCGAATCCGAAAAAGCGGCAAAAGAAATCACGGCCATACCTATCTACCCTGAACTGACCAATGAAATGAAAGATTATGTGTCAGATTGCATCTTAAGATTCCTTGGTTCATAAGTACTTTAAGCCGATACTATATTTTCAATCATAATTACATTATTTAAATAAATTTGACATAAAATACAGATGCTAAACATCATCCTGACAACAACATTTCTGGGGATTTTACTCCTTGGAGGATACCTATATTCCGAGTCTCTATTCCCTTCGAAGCTCATTAAGAGCCGTTTAGGGGCATCTATTTTGCTTGGCAACATCTTGTTTGTCTTAGCATTCCGATTCCTATATGCTCAGGGACCCTGGTTCTCTGCTTTCTCCGTATGTGCTTTCGGTGGTTTAGTATATATTGTTGCCCGCATGTTTGGCGGAAGACAGCGCTCGGAGGTATTATCGCAAAGAATAGAGACAATAGACATACTGCTATTATTAGGCATTGGTGCCTTATACTTTTTACAGGTCTGGCATACTGTAGGTTATGACGATTTATTTCATTTTCACACTGCTTCTCAAATAATCCGGGGAAAGTTCCCTCCCAGCTTTCATGCTTTTACGGATTTACCGGTAAAGTATCACTATGGCTGGGCGACTCTTGTAGCAGCAATATCAACGACAGGTCAATTAAATCTGCCTATTAGTAGTGACATTCTCACACTGTATAGTCTTATAGGCTGCATCTTGCTTGTTATCTCGCTGTTTGAGCTTCTGGGATGTTCACAAAAGGCTAAAATAATCGGCACTTCCATATTCTTTCTTGGGGGTGGAATATTTTATATTACACACTTTTTATTGTACGGCTCTATCCGGAATGGTCTATGTACGCTGAGCATGTTTCAGCAACATACTACAGTTTATGGTTTCGGGATTTTTCTTTTAACTGTTAATTTTATTGCCATCTACGGAATGAAGTACGGAAAATCTCGATGGTGGTCGCTCCCGTTTGCAGTTATTCCGGTCATAGCTGTCCCAATTATCAATGCCACTTCCGCGCCCTTTTTATTAATGACTCTCCTTGCGATGGGGAGCATCATGTTTATTCGTCAAAAGACACTTCGAGCTCGATTAACTGTTGCGATAGCATCCATCATGCTTATTTCTTTTATTTTTCTTGCATGGATAAACATTGGAGGGGCCATGACTATAGGAGATTCTCACGAGAATCCGGCCTTTGGCCTATCTATACAGGTGTTCGGCCTTTCTGCTTATGCAAAGTATATGACAGCATATTTTCTCCTTTTAGCTCCCTATGGATTAATCGCATGCTTAGCCAGTATCGTGGTTATAGCAAAAAAAAGAAGCAGTATTATATATGAGAATCCCGTAATTATTCTACTGCTTTGCTCTTGTACTGTGCTCTATCTGCTTCCAGCGGTGTTTATGTTAAAAAATATAGCGTACTGGGATAATTTTTGCAAATTGAACTATTTTGGTGTGCTTGCCGGCTGGATTATGCTCATCTACTTTGCGGATACAAAGGATTTGCTGCTCAGGCTACGGCGATTGCACAAGCTCATTTTTGCCATACTGCTTGTCATTGCATGCCACGAGTCGGTCCTTACTGTGGCAAAGGCCCTTACCAGTAATGCGTACCAAGAATACAAGGCTGAGGTGAAGAGCAAACAACAACTGATTGATCTCGTTAAAGAGGATGTTCCAATTAATTCTACTATTTTACTGCTTAACAAGGAACTGACGGAATTCTACGATGTCTCAAGAGAAACTCATAGGCCCAATGTAAACTACCTAACATTTTGTTACGAGTACTATGGTGATTTTACTATTATTGCGCAGGAAACAGGAGCATCAATTGTTAATCTTTTTCACTTTCATTCTTCACACGACAACACTCGTAAATTCCACCTTCTTGATGTCCTTAAAGGTTTAACTGCCGGGGATGGGCGTATGCTACAGGAATGGGACTTAGATTATGTTCTGTGCATGATTGAAAAATGTCCTACATTTCTTGATAAATGGGAGAAAGATGGCTTAGTAGAGCCATTTAAAGAAAACCAAGATGAAGGATGGTCATTATACAAAGTGTCAAGAACTGATTGATTTCGGATATGGATGGCACAATGAAAAACACTCATAGTATACATATATCTGTAGTTATTCCAGTTTATGGTGCTCCGGAGCTGATTTCGGAACTGTGTGACCGTCTCCACAAGAGTCTGAGGGAAATTACTGAGGATTATGAAATAATCCTTGTATTTGACTGTTCGCCTGATAATAGTTGGGAGGGAATATGCAAGGAGTGCAAAAAGGACAAACGAGTGAAGGGGATTCGTCTTTCTCGGAATTTTGGACAACACTATGCGATTGCCGCAGGATTGAAGTATGCCGGAGGTGATTGGGTAGTCGTGATGGATTGTGATTTACAGGATCAGCCTGAAGAAATTGCCAAATTATATGCCAAAGCCTGCGAAGGCTATGATATAGTCTTTGGGCAGCGGGTGGATCGCAAGGATGGTTTTCTCAAGAAGATGTCATCAAAGTTATTTCATTTGGTTTTCAGTTATATGTTAGACGTTCGGACTGATGCCACTGTCGCCAACTTTGGTATCTATCACCGTCGGGTGATTCGGTCGGTACTATCCCTAGGCGACAAGGTGCGAATTTTGGGTCCGATGGTGAATTGGGTGGGATTCAACAAAACTGCGTGCCCGGTAGATCACGCCAACCGTAGAATTGGCAAATCATCTTATTCGCTGGGTAGGCTTTGGTGGTTTGCCTGCGACGCGATTATCAGCTTTTCGAATAAACCGTTGAAGCTCTGTGTTATGTTTGGGCTGAGTATATCGTTCCTTGCTTTAGCTGTTGCAGTCTTTTATCTGATTTTTTACTTGATTGGACATATAAAAGTAAGTGGATTTACCAGCTTGATTATCTCGATTTGGTTTCTTGCCGGAATTCAATTATTCTTCGTCGGGCTGATTGGTGTCTATGTTGGAAAAACTTTTGATGGGATTAAAAATCGCCCGAGTTTCATAATCAGTGACCTAGTGAATATGTCAGAGAATGACGAAGTTCTGAAAAAATCACACTAAGATAGTATGGGTCAATTCTATGGGATCATTCAGTAGTAAGTCAGTAGTGGGCATATTTCTTTTAGGAATCTTTTTTTCTTCGGTGCTCATCGTTAGATTTTGTTCTGCGATCAATGCATTATCCCATAGTGATCCACACGTTGTTTGGACATTGTTAATGGTTACTATATGGTTCTTAGGTGAGTTTATCATTTCACTTATTGGTATCGTAGGCATTTATATTTTAAAAATGTATATAGAAACCAAGCAGGACAATATCCCGGCAACCAAATTTTTCTAACTGTTATTTTCTCCCTACTTAAGGAAACGAATGTCATGATATCTAAACCTCTAGAAATTGGTTTTATCGGTGGAGCAATAGATTCTGCTATTGGCTATACTCATAAAATAGCAGCTCAAATGGATGGTCGCTGGCGACTTTCAGCAGGCTGTTTTAGTACGAACAACAAGATAAATCTCCAAACTGCACAGTTATATGACGTAAAAGAAGACAGACTCTATTATAACTGGCAAGACTTACTGATTGCTGAAAAGGATAAACTAGATGCTGTGGTTGTTCTTACACCAACACCGTCTCATGCAGAGCATGTAGAATCCGCAATCAAGAACGGATACCCGGTCATTTGTGAGAAAGCATTAGCAGTATCATCAGAAGAGGCTAGTAGAATAAAAAATATAGTCCACACACATCAAGGTTATCTAGTCGTTACTTATAACTATACTGGTTATCCGATGCTTCGAGAACTGCAGGGACTGATTAAAAGAGACTATTTTGGAGAATTGAATCAAATACATATCGAGATGCCGCAAGAAGGGTTTTCTCGACTATGTAAGAATAGAACTAAACCGACTCCCCAACCATGGCGCTTAAGAGATAATATGGTCTCGACTTTATCACTGGACTTAGGTGTGCATGTCCATCACTTAGTTAAGTTTTTGACTAACGAACGGCCGGTTGAGCTCGTTGCTATAAATAATACTTTTGGTTTTTTTGATGTTGTGGACAATACTATGTGCATAGCGCGTTACACCAAAAACATTGACTGTCAGATCTGGTTTGGCAAAACAGCACTAGGGCATAGCAATGGTTTGCGGATAAGGTTATATGGAACGAAAGGCTCTGCAGAATGGTACCAAATGAATCCTGAGACAATCACGACAAGCGATAATAGTGGAAGGATAAGTATTATCGAGCGATCCTCTATCAACCTTCAAATCGCCGATGAATCGCGTTATAACCGTTTTAAGGCAGGTCATCCAGCGGGTTTTATAGAGGCATTTGCCAACCTTTACTATGATTTGGCTGATAGTCTGATGGAATTCAAGCAGCTTGGTCGCGTAACATCACCTTGGGTCTTCGGCGTAGATGATGCGCTAGAGGGGCTTCTAATGATGGAAGCCATGGCAAAGTCCGCAACAAACAAGACATGGCAAAGCATTAGTAACATGAGACTTTGAATAATACTACGTTGACAATGGACAGAGGCATTCTCAAATGATGATTAGAAAGAATGAACAGCGAACTCGGGCTGAGCATTTCTGCCAAGATTTTCTGAGTGCAAGACCTAAGGAGCGTTTTGTCTTTGGAACTAATGAGTATGCAGGAAGTATTGCCAAGCACTTAGACGTTGCAGGTTTTGTAGACGATTTCTCTGCAGACACAACATACATAGGAAAGCCTATTCTTAAAACAGAAGATATTCCATCAAATGCGTTGGTCGTATCAACGGTAGTAGTGGGGCGACCATTGACTGCAAGCAAGAAACTAACAGAGGCAGGTATTAGGCATCTGGATTATTTTGCCTTTTATGAATATTCGGGGCTTGGGCTTCTTCCTGTAAAATTCTGGTTTGGATATAAAAGCCTTGTGTCCTTTTAATATTGAATATTTTTATGCTGTCTTGCCGATGTCTGGAA
>CAZFOQ010000018.1:0-37686 GCA_964520535.1 uncultured Pirellulales bacterium
TCAATCATACATCCCGTCTGGTTATGTCACTGTTGATGGTGATTATCTATATGGGTGTGACAATCCCGACCGTCGTCTATCTTGGAGCCAAGACGCTGGATCCGTTGTTTAAAGAACAGTTGATGGGAATCCCGATCAATATTACCACGCTGTCATGGTTTGTAGGGATCCTTGCCGGCGTTTATGTCGCCGCGGGAGGACTGAAGGCCTGTGCCTGGGCGGACCTGATTCAGGGCTCGGCACTCATCGTTGGCGGGGCGGTGATTATGGTGCTTTCGTTCAAGGCGCTGGACAATCCGGGAGGATTCGAAGGGATTAACGCTGCGGCGATAAATACGTCACTCGGTTTGGGTGACGGGGCCACGTTCGGCGAGAAGTTCATGGCGCTCAAAAATGCGAATATGCACATGGTGCTTCCAAGGGCCAGCACTTTTTTGCCCTGGACAGCATTGCTACTGGGTATCTGGATTCCGAACTTTTACTACTGGGGTTTGAACCAGTATATTATGCAGAGAACTCTTGGGGCCCACTCACTTCGCGAGGGACAGCGGGGCGTAGTCTTTGCCGCTTTTCTGAAGCTGATTATTCCCTTTATTGTCTGCATTCCCGGCATTATTGCGTTTACACTATATGGATCGAAGATGCAGGAAGATGCCATGAACCAGGAGGCGTTCAACAAGCCTGTCTTGGAAGCTTTTGAGCAGGCACAAGCCGCTCCGGCCCAGGCGAATATGGTCATTCCGTTTAACAGTGACTTTGCGCAGTTGGAGCCGCAGCTTGCGAGGGATGTGGTGTCGTTTAATGCCGCGATATTAGGCAAGGTTCCTTCGGCCGGTGAAGACCTCGCCGCCATTAACGCGGAACTGCTCGATGGCGTGGACGAGAGTCACCCCGATATCGAAGTTCAGCAGGAGTTGATTGGTTATGACTACGATGGTGCGTTCCCGCTGTTGATTCGGTATCTAACGCCGAACGGCATCCGGGGATTTGTGTTAGCCGCGTTGATGGGAGCGGTGATTAGTTCTCTTGCTTCGATGTTGAATGCCGCTTCTACGATTTTCACGATGGATATTTACAGGGAATGGTTCAACAAGAATGCGGCACAAAATGTTCTGGTGTGGGTCGGTCGATGCTGCGTCCCGGTCGGTGTCGTCATTGGTTGTTTGATCGCACCGGTATTGGCAAATCCAAGGTTCAAAGGTGCGTTTGCATTTATTCAAGAGTTTCAGGGATTTGTCTCGCCCGGCGTGCTGACGATTTTCCTGTTCGGATTGTTTGTAAAAAGGACGCCGCGGCATTGTGGAGTTCTCGGCCTGATTCTAAGCCCGATTATTTACGGGATATTGTTCTTTGGCTGGGGTGACATGGCGTTTCTGAACCGGATGGCAATTACCGTCGGTGCAATCTCGGCCATCCTTGCAGTGGTGACAATAATCAATCCGCTGAAGGAAACAATTAAGCTGCCGGAGCAGACTAAGATTGAATTGAACTGGTCGAAGGGATCAGTGTACTTTGGGATATTCGTAACAATTTTAACAGTAGCGCTTTACATTGTATTCTGGTAGTCTTCTGGTGTGCAGGGCATGCCCTGCCTGATTAAAGAGTGAATTTTTTTACTATGAGAGTTGTTAAATGGAGCTAACGAAAGAAGGACAAGCAGCTTTGGACAAAATCTTAAAGCTCGCAAAAGAGAACGGCATCGATATCAAGGGCGGCAAAATCAGGCGGACATCTTCACGGTTTTGCCTTGGTGTCGAGCACGGAGATTATAACGGGACCGAGCTTTTCGGCGTGGGAACGGACAGATTTATCTGGATGGCCTACAAATCCAACGGGACGGATAAGGTGAGACTATTTAGCGGTAATTTCCCGGATGACGGTGTTATTGAGTTCAAGCTTGGTGATGTCCCGGAACCGAAGTCCGAAGCAACGGCACATACTTGGGCGCGGTTTCCCTATGGTGTCGATTACATTCTCCGGCATCAGGGGCACACGCTCACTCAGGGCATCGACGGTGTCATCTATGGCAATATTCCCGGCGGGGGAATGAGCCGCTCAGCCTCTTTGAGCCTGAATCTGATTCTGTCACTTTTCGATGCCAACGATATTGAGATAGAAGATAAAATGGACATCGTTGATCTTGCCCAGGCAGTTGAAAACGTCTACATCGGCTCACCCTGCGGCAAGCTGGACCAGATTATGATCCTGTTTGCTCGCGAGGGGATGGGGACATATTACAACCCGGCAAAAAGATCCGTCGATTATGTGCAGCTCGGAGAAGGGGGGGAAGATTTCCGGATCGTCGTGATGGATACGGGCACGGAAAGGCCGGGCCTGGAAAAATCGACGTACAAGATTCGCCGTGGCGAATGCGAGGACCTGGTCTCGTTATTAAAAAAAGCAGGCTACGATATTTCCTGCCTGGCCGATGTCAACGAACAAAAAGTTTATGAAAAGATCATAGGGCAGTTTGGCAAAAGTCACACGGATTTGTGTGATCGATTAAAATACATTTTCGGGGCGCAGCAGCGGTTTTATGAAATGCTTGATGCATGGAAATCCGGTGATGTCGAGACTGTGGGGCGGATATTCCGGGAAGACGGTGTTGGGTTAAGGAACGACTATCAAATTTCCGGGCCGGAACTGGAAACGATGTGCGATATTGTTAGAACGGTGCCGGGTGTCCTGGGCGAGCGGATGTTAGGTGGTGGTGACAAAGGGGCATCGGGAGCTTTAGTGCGACCGGGGAGTGTAAAGGCTGTCAAAGAGGCTGTTGATTCGGGCTATCCGCGAAGCCGGCCTGACTTTGCCGATAAATATGCTGTTCACGTCTGCAGGGTTGTCGATGGTGTCAAGGTTTTTGAAGGATTGATTTAAGAGGGATCGCAGGTAGTTATGTCTGAAAAATGCAAATTAGCCAAGGGTGTTTTTGAAGCGGTTGTCTCTTCCAATAAACAGATTGGGCCGCGATTCTATAAGCTCAAACTTACGTTTTCAGGAGATGGCGCAGGGGCGTTCGCTGATTTCAAGCCGGGACAATTTGCCGAATTAGACATATCCAGTGTTGCCTTGCCGTCGCCGGGAAAAATACCGCCGGATTTGATCGATGAGTCCGGCCGCAATATTCTCCTTAGAAGGCCTTTTAGTTTCACTGATGTTACCACCCATGGCGATAAAATTGTTACCGATCTCCTTTATTGTGTTGTTGGGCCTGCAAGCTTGCGAATGACAACATTGTCGGCCGGCGATACGATTAGTGTCATCGGACCATTGGGCAATGGTTACAGGATTCCTGACGGCAAAAGAAACGCACTTTTGGTAGCGGGGGGGATGGGGACTCCGCCATTACAGCACCTGGCAAAAGTCCTCGCGTCCGACCATACCGACATCGAAGTCACCGCTTTTGCCGGCGCAAAAACATTAAGGGAACTGCCTTTCGAAGGCAGACTGGATGAAATCTCGCAGCAATTGGGATTTTCTTTGCCGGAATTTGCTCGATACGGCATAGAGTCGATTATGGCGACGGACGACGGCTCGGCCGGTTATAAGGGTTTTGTCACCGATTGTTTTGCCCAATGGCTTGAACAATCTGATTTGGCCGGTGACGATGTGATTATTTACAGTTGCGGACCGGAAGTGATGTTGGCCAGAATTGCCGAAATCGCCAAAGCTAAGAACATTGATTGCCAGGTCAGTATGGAGCGACGAATGGCATGTGGTATTGGCTTGTGCCAGAGCTGCGCGATCGAATGCAGAGTTCCTGATTCCGGCGAGACTGTTTATAAGATGTGCTGCCAGGACGGCCCTGTTTTCGATAGCAAAGAGGTAGTCTTCTAATCCACGACAATCCAATTTCTTTTGTCACCCGCGACCGGCGTGGAGTTGTATAATAGTTTTATCCTGTAAGAGACTATGATCGAAATCCTGGATATTTTCGGCACGTTTGTTTTTGCCGTCTCAGGTGCATTTCGTGCCGTACGGCATGAGCTTGATATTCTTGGCGTCCTGGTGCTGGCGATAGCCACCGGGGTCGGCGGCGGAATCGTAAGAGACCTCATGCTTGGATGCAATCCGCCGGCCGCTTTTCAGAACGAGACATATCTTATCGTTTGTGTACTAGGTGGATTGGTCGTTTTTGCCGCTGCAAATAAAATCGCTCCAAGATGGGATTGTGTGATGATTGCCGATGCGATCGGCCTGAGCGTTTTCGCCGCCATTGGTTCGGCCAAGGCCCAGATGTATGACCTCGGTGTCATCGGTATTATTATGATGGCCGCAATTACCGCAACCGGCGGAGGCGCGATTCGGGACGTTCTTGTCAGAGAAATACCGGCTGTGTTAAGAGCTGATTTTTATGCAACAGCCGCTCTGCTCGGAGGTGCATGTTTCGTTGCAGCAGGGCATCTTGGATTTGGCCAGGGGACTCAATTAGTTGCCGCAATATCCGTTACATTCTGTCTGCGCGTTCTGGCAATGAAATACGGAATCTCCCTGCCAAAGGTGCACAGTTTGCCGGCATCACCAACACAGCTAACGCAAATCCGCAAATCCAAACAAGGGACAAAACGAAACACCGATCGAACTGATGATTAGGCTTAATTCTTATACTTGATAGGATTGATTCTATAATTATGAGTTTGTATGCTCGAAAAAAATGACTTATTCTTTTAACTCCGCACTTTGTTTGATTTTATCTATGTCCAGTCTGCGAACGTAATTGGCCAGATTCATCCATATCCTATGGAATCCGAAGCCGCCTTTGGTCATTTCCTCGATAGCTTCGTCCTTACTCCAGCCCTGGACGGCAATGCGGTATACCGCACACATCGTCCCGGTTCGGTCGGCACCGTGTTGACAGTGTACGAAGATCGGGGTGCAGTTGCTGTCAGTGACAATTTGTAAAAAGCGAACAACATCCACGGTTTCAGGATTCCACGTGGTCATATTAATGTGCTCGTAGGCTAATCCGGTCTGGCCAAGCTTATTGCGATCTGAGTGCATGGAACGCAGGTTGATGACTGTTTTGATACCCAATTCTTTCAACTGTCTCATCCCTTCGGCTGTCGGCTGAGCGCCTCGATACAAGTCGTCTGAGACCTTATGAAAGTTCGGTAAACCAGGCAGTTCCAATCGTTGTGCCCAATTGGTTTGACTGATAATATATGTATTCGGGTCTGTCCGTCTGTTTGGTTCAAACTCGCCTGTTCCGTATTGTGTACAATCCAGGTATATGACTACACAGATCAACAATGTGCAGGCCAGGAGTGTTCCAATGCGGCGAAATATTGTCACTTTCGCCTTCCTGGTCACTTGTTCATTTGTGTGCTTAGAGTGTTCCATAAGCAAGTTCTGATATTATAGTATTGTTTTCGGTTAAGATAATATCTTCAATTAAAAATATCAACTAAGTAAAGACGCGTGATGTATATTAATATTTAGAACCACAATTTTTTCCGGATGAAAATCTCTTTTTCATGGTTTTGACAAGCAGGAATCCTTGTTTACAGATGCTTTTGCAGACGTGCGGCAGTGAGAATCTTATGGGGATCATCCGGGGTAGTTGGAAATCTGTACATACGCTTTGGGGAAAATCATCGCCGGCAATTTGAATTTTATCCGGGTCTGAACATCCGAAACCTATTTTTCTTGCTGTTTTGATAATCGGCAGATTTGCAGGCTCGATATCGACCAGCTTGGCACAGATCGTTTCGCAGGCGATTGGGTCGGTTCCTCCAATGAGCCAACCTAAAGGTCTGGCTCTGCCGTTAATCGGACCTCGGCCGTCCATTGCAGTAACGGCATCAATAATTGTCAGGGCGGGATGCAAAAATTGATATATCTCGATGAGAAGCCGGCAAAAATCATCTGCGTTTTTTCCCTTTCTAAAATGCCAGAGGGCCTTTCGTTTGCCGCTGACACAACCGAACATATTTTTGACCGCAAATGTGGCGATTAACTGTTGATGAGTTTTTAGCTTGGGCAGATTTATTATCACATCGGCATCGAGTGCTATCGTACTAATTCTAACACTTGTATTATCGGCTCCGATTTTGCACTTTTTTGGCTTGTCGAGTTGCTTTACAGGTACAGATAATTTCTTGAGCGTCTCTTCCAGTTTCAATGCTTTAACACAGGCATGCACATTACTCCACGCCGGTGAATCGCCGAGGAAAGGCTTTGCACCAAAGTCTTTTAGCAGCCGAGTTGTCTCGATAATGACTGCCGGATCGGTCTGCGTGGCATGATGGCGAGATTTCGGTGCAATGAAATTTGGCTTGAGCAGGACAGTGTCACCCTGGCGAACAAATTTATCAAGCCCGCCGAGAAGAGAAAATTGTCTTTTTATCACCTCGGCAATTTTCGGTTGACTATAATCACTGCACTGAGTTAATGTCACTGTTGGATTGGACATACGACGGTCAATCATTGATCCCGGTACATGTGAGCATATAGACTCTAAAGGCGGGTTTCAATTCGGGTGGTTTACGCTTGTCTTTTTGGAAGAACAAGCTGCCTTGCGGATTGTTAAAAATTAAGCTCCCTAAAGTAGATTGGTCGGTGACATATTCTTCCGGGGATAAGAGTATAAAGTCGCCCGGTCTCATATTCAATCCAAAAGCGGCTGCGGTAAAAGGAAATTCTCGTGATTTCATACGAGCATCTAATTGTGGGATGGTACTTCCTATCGGCACTAAAAAAACCGGATAGATGGTAATGTTGCATGCATCACTTAAGGCAGGAGAATTTCCAGCTTTGATTCGCATAGCAAGAATTCCGGGCCCAATACGTGCACCTTCCTTCTTTAGGCCATGACTTGAAGTGTAATAGACTGTGAGCGGATAATCAAATCCGGCGATTGTAATGTCCTCGGCCTGTCCATCAGGCAACAACAGGGAGGTTCTGGATCTTCTTTCACCACCGGCGGTGATCAGTAAATCGGAGACCGTATTCCACATTTGGAGCTGCCCGAAATAGACTGAAAATGAATTGGCGCTGAATGCAAGTCGGCTGTTGAATCGCAGAGGCATGGTATCCAGTGTTCTTCTTATCTCGTCGATTTCACTGATTTTATCGGTCGGTATTTCGTAAATATGGAGGTCAAAATTTATTGTCTGTATATGTTTTTCCTGTGGATTACTATCATCATATTCGGGGGCCAGGTCGTTGATCTTGACTTTATCCCATAAGGACTCTTCTTCCGGGGCGGGACAACCGACCAGCCACAAAGTCAGGCAAATCAGGACCGCAATTTGAATGGCACGAATCATAAAAGACAATTAACAATTGTATCGGTGCTTGTCAATAGATTTGATTCTCTTATTTCGCTGTTCACAAAAATTGAAATACACATATAGGGTATCAAGGATATATCAATTTTCTTGACCTGCTTTAATATTTTGTTTTTAATAATGCACAAAGTAAGTTGGAACCAGAAAGGAAAAAGGAATATGAAGATCAGTCGACGAGCTCAAAGCGTGCCGGCTTCAGCAACTATTGCCGTTACCTCGCGAGCACAGGAATTAAAGGCCCAGGGTGTGGATGTAGTTGGTTTCGGCGCAGGAGAGCCGGATTTTGACACACCTGATTATATTAAGGATGCAGCTATTGAGGCGCTCAAGTCAGGCAAAACGAAATATACGGCAGCGGCCGGTATCGTTGAATTAAGGGCAGCTATTGCCGATAAACTGCAAAAGGAGAACGGCCTCAAATACAGCCCGGACCAAATAATTGTCAATATCGGCGGCAAACATTCGGTTTACGAGGCGATGCAGGCAGTGCTCGATCCGGGTGATGAGGTTATTCTGCCGACGCCATACTGGGTAACGTATCCTGAGACGATAAAGCTTGCCAGCGCTAAAGCCAAAATTGTTCAAACTGAAAAAAGTAGCGGCTATAAAATTACGCCGTCACAGTTGCAGAACGCAATCACGGAAAAAACAGCGATGCTGGTGATAAATTCTCCTAACAATCCCGGCGGTTTTACGTATACGCCTGGTGAACTCAAAGCCATAGCTAAGGTTCTCGAAGGAACAAATGTTTGCGTTATTTCGGATGAGATATATGAAAAGCTCATTTATGACAAGACCGAGTTTGTGAGTTTTGCCGCCCTTAGCGAAGATGCATTCAACAGGACACTTACCATGAACGGCTTTAGTAAGGCTTTTTCCATGACCGGCTGGCGGCTTGGCTATACTGCCGGGCCGATTAATGTCATAAAAGCGATGGGGCGTCTTCAGTCGCATATGACCTCTAATCCTGTAGCCTTCGGACAGTATGCGGCAATTGCAGCTTTGGGTGCACCGGCACATGAAGCTATTGAGAAAATGAGGCAGGAATTTGAGCTTCGTGGCAAATATATGGCTGAGCGGCTTAACAATATTGAAGGTGTGGAATGTTCCGAGCCGACCGGTGCTTTTTACTGTTTCCCTGATGTTTCAGGCCATTATGGCCGAAGTATCAATGGTGCCAGGATTAACGGCAGTATGGACTTTGCGCAGGCACTTTTAGAACAGGCCAATGTGGCTTTGGTTCCAGGACTGCCGTTTGGTTGTGATAATAATGTGCGTTTGAGTTTTGCCTGTTCACTCGGACAGATTACCAAAGGATTAGATAGACTGGAAGAATGGCTAAGTCAGTAAAGAGCAAAAAACAAGATGTCCCATCAAATCAACGGGTGAGTGATACGACAACTTCTGAACAGCCAGTAAAACGGAGCGAAAAGATTGCCCTGTCCGGCTGGCCTATGCTTATTGGCTGGCTGGCTATGCTTATTTTTACTTTTCATGCCTGCACGCATATGGTTGCCGCCGGCGATACATGGGTCGCTATGGCCTGCGGCCGGCACTTCGTCAAACAAGGAGTGGACACCGTAGAGCCTTTCAGCGCACACTCACATAAAGCCGGACCAACCGAAGAAGAGATTAAAACCTGGCCGAATTGGGCTCAGTGGATCACGAACAAAGTCGGCACAGATACTGTTAAAAAATGGCATCCGACCGGCTGGATTAATCAGAACTGGTTAACGCACGTCATCTTTTATAAATTGGTTCCGGAATCCTCCTATGCAGACGGTGTAAGCTTTACATCCAATGCGTTGGTATATTGGAAATTCGCTATTTACATAATAACTGTGATTTGTGTCTATTACACTTCCCGGTTGCTGGGTGTCAATCCGGCACTGGCGGCGGTTTTTGCCTGCTTTGCGATGTTCATAGGCCGTTCCTTTCTCGATGTTCGCCCCGCTGGTTTTTCGAATATGCTTGTTGCGGTATTTTTATTTGTCCTTGCGCTGACAACCTACCGAAGCGTATTGTTTATCTGGCTCATTGTCCCGGTGGCGGTTTTTTGGTGTAACGTCCACGGCGGGTATATTTATGTCTTTATAATGCTTGTGCCTTTCGTTATCTGGCATTTACTCATGTTATTGCCTAAAAAATGGACTTTATCACTATACTGTTTTCTTGCTTGGAATGCTCTTTATGGATTAGCTTATAAGTTCACGGGCCATGAGCTTCTAACGCAAATTCGAATTTATGACGACTGGTACGCTTATCTCTCGTTTCTCTTAATCTGTGGAAGTATTTCAATCACGATCGGAAAGCGGACCAAAAAGGAAGTATTATATTCTTATCATATAATTGCCTCAGTAATCGTTTTTCTCAGCCTCCTGCCTCGTTTTTTCCCGGAAATTCCTAAAAGTCTTAGTCCGCTGCAACTCGAAGAATTTCTAATGTACATTAGCAGTGCGCGGCTTTCTTTTGTTGTAATATTTATCTTTATTGTGATTTTGATGCTGACACTAATTGTCTTCAAGGACAGGATTGTATTCAATATAAACCTAAAAGGCATTCTTCATGTAATCTCGGCAGGTTTTGTTGCTTTTTTAGCTGTAATCCTGTTCAATCCTTTTCATTTGACGAACCTCACTCATACATTTGTTATCAGCGTGAGTGAACACGCTGCGAGGTGGCGTCAAATCCACGAATGGCAGCCTGCTTTTGATTGGGGCAATCCTGTCGGCACGGCCAAACCTTTTTTAGTGATGTATATTATTGCATGGTTGGGCCTTGTGGTCTGGTGTGTTGTTTTGATTAGATCTTCCCGCCCTGTCAGCCAACGCCCAAAACGAAAAGCAAAAGATTCTGACGTGTATCATTGGCCTAAAATTGACTTGTCGCTAATGCTCATTGCGGCCCTCACTATTTATATGGCCATTCGTTCGCGCAGGTTTATTCCGGTAGCAGCCATTGCGGGCTGTCCGATTATAGCCTTATTTATAGACCAGGTAATTCGTGCAATTTCAGCAGAACAGAACTTCCGCATAGGAAATTCTATGAGTGTTCCTCCAATGCCACATCAACTTCAAGTATCTTTTACCATTGCCGGTGCTGTTGCAGTTTTATTTTTCGGCACATGGTGGGGATTGAAGTTTAAGCACGTTTATCTTGAGCCGTGGCCGAACGACCCAAAATATAGTTCGGCCTTTATGCGAATGACCGCTTCGGACGCCAAGCCCTTTTATGCAATGAAGTTCGTTAGGGACAACAAATTGTCGGGGAAAATGTTGAATTACTGGACCGAGGGTGGTTTCATTGCCTGGGGTCAGGAGCCGGACCCGAATACCGGACGAACGCCTTTGCGATTGTTTATGGATGGCAGAGCACAGGCAGCTTATGACCGCAGGGCTTTTGACCAGTGGTCATATATTATGTCCGGAGGTCCTATCGCATTCCAGATACTCCAACGTACGCAGGCCAGAGGACAAGTTCCCACCACTGCCGATTATAGACAAATTGGAAAGTGGATGGATCAGCAGCTTAAAAGCTATGATGTCTGGTCAGTTTTGATGCCGTCGGCAGTTTATAACGATCCTGATAGAAATAATTATTATCACGCCACCAGGGGTATTGAAAACGATCCCAATTGGCCCCTTGTTTTCTTTAATAACAAGCAAAGAGTATACGTCAATATTCAAACACCTCGCGGCAAGGAGCTTTTCGAGGGTATATTTACCGGCAAGACAATCTATCCGGATGAATTCCATAAGAATTTGATTCGCGCCCATTCATGGTTGATGTATTACCGAACGGTTGAGCAGAAAAAAGAAGGGCTGAAATTTGCTATCGAAGCGTTTAATGCAAAGCCGTCACCGGCCCCGATGCTGGAAATAATACTTCTTGCAGCAAGGTTAGTCGAGTTGAGGCCTGATATCAGTAAGTTTTGCTCCGATTATGTCAGCAGGTTTGAGGAAAATAAGGAGAAATGGTCGAAGGAGGATGGATACCGCCATAAAGTTGAAGCAGCACGATTAGCATGTTTCCATTTGATGCAAGATGCCAGATCGCAGGGTAACACAAAACTCGTGAACTCTTATGCCGCTAAACAAAGTGAATGTGTAGATCAACTGGTCAGGATGACTAAAGGGATGAAGTGGTGATCCGTGGTAATCGAATCTCATAACCAGGGACCCGTGACTGATGACTCATCTCACGGACGATCCAATATGAGCGATAAGCATCAGGTGAGTAGTTCCATCAGCGTTTTTTTCCCCTGTTATAATGAGCAGGAAAATGTTGGCAGGACCGTTGAAAAGGCACTTTCTGTTCTCGAAAAACTCAATATTGATTTTGAGGTAATTATCATCAACGATGGCAGCTCTGACAACACCGGATGCCTTGCTGATGAGATTGCCGGCCATGACAGCAGGGTAAAAGTAGTGCACCACCAGGGCAATCTTGGTTATGGAGCTGCGTTGCAATCAGGTTTCGCAGCGGCGACGAAAAAGCTTGTATTTTATACTGATGGTGACGGCCAATTCGATATCAGTGAGATGCCTCCACTATTGCCGTTGATGGAACAATACGATATCGTGAGCTGCTACCGCCTGAATCGCCAGGATTCTTTCATTCGCAAAATCAACGGCTGGTGTTGGACGAAGCTTGTCTGCCTGCTGTTCGGCCTGAAAATGCGCGATATCGACTGCGCTTTCAAGTTATATAAAAGAGAGATTTTTTATGGTATGATACTATCAAGCAAAGGAGCTCTTATCGACACTGAAATATTGGCTCGGGCTGCCCGAAAGGGTTGCCGTATTACTCAAAAGGGAGTTCATCATTATCCCCGGACAGCCGGTTCGCAAACCGGCGCTAATGTACGAGTAATTCTTCGTGCGTTCAAAGAGCTCTTCATGTTGCATGGACGAATACGAAGTGGAAATTGATTACTGAAACAAGGCAGGATATACCAAGTATAATGTATGGTTTATGAGCAGGAGCAAAGTCAATCTGTTTATCTATGGTTCTCTTAGAGACCAAAGAATTTTCCAGTCCGTCAGCGGCTTGAGTTTTACCAGAAAAGAAAATCGGGTTAACGACGAGACTCTTTTTGCTGATGCTGCATTACTGTCGGGTTATCGACGAGTCAGTCCGGACAATGTTTATTTCTATGCCATTGCGGCACCATCTTCGAATATTGAGGGGCTTGTAATCTATGATGTCCCCGACTGGGCAATGGCTGAGATTGGCAGGTATGAAGGGAAACGTTACGAAAGAGAAACGGTAAAAGTCAACACGGCGGGAGGGGCGGTTAAGGCCCAGGCTTACCTTGTATCTCACGACTCAATGGAAAAACACTTCGGTGACAGGTTCCACGTTAATTTGATACACGAGCTCTGGCTGCGAAAACGCATTGAAAGATTTCTCAAGAAGCACACTCGTCCCGGCGAGCGAACGGTAGATGCCGAATCGGAACGCCGGGCGGATCGGGAACTTCTTGCTACTACCGAACGCGACCTGGTTATGAGCCATTATCGCACCGATGCCATGAGCGATTATTATATCGAACGTGAGCTCGACCGGCCCCGGCCCACTATCAAACACTTATACGAGAACGAGCAGGTCAGGCCTTTTATCAAAAATTATTTAGCTCTGGTTACAAAGCAGGTTCTTCTCAATCAGCTCGAAGAACAAATCCAGTCTAAACACCGCTTTGATCTTGAACATATGCGCACTTCAGAAAGATATTTCAACCGGTCGGTTAGTCTGCTTGTGGCCTTGCAAATTATCAATACGAACAGCATGGCAGCAAATCTGATTGTTGAACAATGCCTTCAAACGATGCCCTATGAAAAACACGATCTTATAGACTATGTCAAATACGCCGTACGCGCAGCAAGAAGCATATATGATGGTCGTGTGGTTCGTGCCAAGTTAAACCAAATTCGTTCTAATCTTCAACCCGGACTGGTTCCGCTCGGACTTGAGATCGAATTAAGTAATCTCGGCCCTGCAGCGGTCGAGCCGCAAAGAAGCGCACAAAATGCATTTGACTCGGTGTATGACGGCTTTAAATATTTCAACGATTTTTGCATAGACGTTTTATCCTGGAAACTCGGCGGATATATCGACGACCACACCGGCTCAATCGACCGAGAACGGCGGTCTGGATTTTTAGAGCTTGCTCCGGGAAGATTGAATATAGAAGGGGAACTGTCCCGGCCGGCAACTGCGGATCCATGGCTGCTTAATCAATTGATACATGAGATCGTCGATTTCTATGATATTCGACCGCACAGCTTGCATTTATCCTTCCAGCTTCGAAAGAAACAACTCGACAGTCAAAAAGTCCTCCCTCTGGGTTTTGTCAAATGCCTGCTTGCGCTTGGCGGCGGGCCAGAACTCAAGGGTGCCGGCAGACTGTGGGTTTCAAGAATGGTTTATGATGAAATAACGCAAAGAGTTCCCAAAACCAACAAATCCGTTTCAGACTCTCAATACAAGTACGTTGAAGAACTTGTTTTTGCCAGAACCAGCAAACGAAAATGGTATCTGGGCGGAGATGATATTGCGAATAAGCCTCCTGCGCAGGCAACGACCTTTGTTCAGCAGTATAAATTTATTCGTCTGGAAAAAAGAGCCAATTACGAGCCTTTAGTTATGTGCCTTAAAGGCCTGCAGTTGGCTTATAATCCTGGTGATTATTTAACTGCTGAGCAGCTAAGAGGCAGCCCGAAATTGCAGGGGCAATATGAGCAGCTAAAACAGTGGGCAGCCGGCCCTACGGAAATCAGCTACCAGACAATAAGCAGATTTATCAAGACCGTTCAGGAAGGTTTGATGAACGAAGGACACCACCGGCCGGCTCACAAATTGCATTACATAGACTGGGTGCTTAGCGCTCTTGACGTGCAACTGCGCTTGTTCAATCAACAACTAAAAAAAACTCGCAACAACGGCGTTTAATTTCTAACTGTAAGATCTAAATCCGGCAAAGCTCTCTCCGCTGGCGATAGTCAGCGCGATAAAGAACTTCTTATTTTCAAAACCTGATGGCAGGGCTGCTAAAACTTGCCCATCCTTCTCACGTGTCCAGACGGTATAGTAACTTTTCTCACCTTCGGCAGTGGATACGACCTTTTCATAATCCTTGATGACCTCTTTCAAAGGGGGAAAATCGGGTTTGGGTTTCTCTGCTGGTTTTTCCGCAGGTGGTTTTGCCGCACCTGTCACCATGGGCAGCAGTGCGATGATTGTAACCATCAGGATGAGCAGGGCATATGTTAGTTTTGAACGTGAATTACACATTTTGCAATCTCCTAAAACTTTATAAAGAGTTACCGTTTAAACCTTCTCAGTTGTGTTACTAAGCCGATACCACACGCAAATGGAACATTACGTGAGCACTTTTACTATTTTCAATTTTGTATATGCGCAACTATTTGTCTTTCGATCGCTTTTGAGAGAAATCTTGAATTTATGCAGTTTATGGTGAGTTATAATTTTTGGGGAGTTTTGAAGCTTTATAATTGATTATAGGTCATTGATGAATAATAATTGTGTCGGATTGTATTGATAACCGGGTGAGGGAAAAATCGTCTGGAGGTTTATATGATAGTTTTGTTGACGGATTTTGGGCAGGGCGAATATAAATGAAAGGAGTCATTTATAATATATCCAGCGAAGCTAAAATCGTTGATTTATGCCATAATATCTTGCCTCAGAATATTATTGAAGCTTCGTGGATACTCAGGAATAATTACAAATACTTTCCACGAGGTTCTATATTCTGCTGTGTTATCGATCCTGGTGTTGGCACAGGAAGAAAAGCGATAGCTGTGAAGACAGAGAAATATTACTTTGTCGGGCCGGACAACGGCCTGCTCTGGGAAACATTACAGGAACAAGAAATCACAGAAATCAGGACCATTAGGATTCCTGAAAATTCCAGCCGTACCTTTCACGGCAGAGATGTTTTTGCTAAGGCAGCGGCAGATATTGACCTGGGTTGTTTTGAGACTATTGGAGCCGAAATAAAAGAAATAGAGAAGCTGGAACTTTTTCGAAGTGAAAATAGTGGAATAATTGTAAGAATCGATACCTTCGGAAATATCGTTACCAATATAGCCAGTCTGCGTAAAGATATGTATGAAGTGGAAATCGGCCGGAAACGGTTGAAGATGAATTTTTATCCGAACTATGCTTCGGCGAAAGAGAATGAATTATTCCTCATCGAAGGTTCAAACAACACGTTGGAGATTAGTCTGAAAAATGCCGGTGCGTATGACATATTGCAGGTAAAAGCAGGCCAAAGAGTGATAATACTGTAAGCAAATAGCTAACAAACTGTATTGAGCGGCGTTTTTGATTACTTAGTGAATGTTATTGATGGTTTGTCATTCTGAACGAAATGTAGTGAAGCGAAGAATCTGGGTCATATTAATACGCTTTTATTTTCTGCTGAGGCCGGATGCTTCACCTTTTGGCTCAGCATGATAGCGAAAAATGATCCATTCGGATAAAATAATTTGAAGAAATTTGTGTCTCATTGAGTATATTACTGTGAAAACAAAGTAAAGGGACTGCTTTTGGAGCCGAATAGAGTGCCAAGCATCTGTCAAGAAGAACTAATAGCGATGCAGCGATGTCGGCGGGGCTCAAGGAAGGCGTTTGAAGTTTTTGTGAACAGGTATATGAAAGACGCATATTTCATTGCTCTGGGACTTGTAGGTAATCATGATGATGCACTTGAATTATCACAGGAAGCCTTTATTCGAGCATACCGTAATATAAAACATGTCAAGCCTGACCGAAGGTTCTTTCCCTGGTTCTATCAAATATTGAAGAATCTTTGCGTGAGCCATTTGAGGAAAAGAAGATACAGGCACACAAGTTCTCTTGATGCAGAAGGTTGCCCGGAAGTTGAAGCTAAGGTCGACTGCTTTTCGCCCGAGGCAGTGGCCAGAAGAAACGAGATCAAGGACAAAGTCTGGCAGGCAATCGGGAAGCTGGATGAAAAACATCGTGAGGTAATTATATTGCGACACTTTCAGAACATGTCATACGACCAGATCGCAGAGGCCCTTTTGTGCAATAAAGGTACTGTGACGAGCAGGTTATACTATGCTCGCAAGAAATTGGAAGAACTGTTGGGCGCAGGGAAAGGAGGTATGCCAAATGACATGCCATGACTGGAAAGACCTGATGATGGGTTACCTGGACAACGAACTAAACGACGAACAGAAACAGCGATTCGAAGAACATTTGAAAGGTTGCTCCGAATGTGTCGATGAACTTAAAGAGTTTAAAAAACTCAAAGCAATAACCGACGAGGTGACCCTGGTAGAGCCTGAGGACAGGATATGGCAGGAATACTGGGGTGGCATCTATAACCGAATTGAACGAGGTCTGGGCTGGATTTTATTGTCGGTTGCTGCTATTGTTCTTATCATCTTCGGTGGATTCAAGGCAATAGAAGAAATGATTAGGGATCCCAATGTTGAGTTAATTTTTAAGGTTGGCCTGCTGGTACTTTTAGCGGGTCTGGCAATATTCTTCGTCTCAGTACTTCGGGAGCGGATTTACTTCTGGAGAAGAGACAGATATAAGAGTGTAAGGAGATAAGGCAATGCTTTTGTCAACGACAAATACGATTTACGGCAGGAAGATTCTCAAGCAACTTGGGCTTGTCAGGGGCAATACGATTCGGGCACGTCACATCGGCAGGGACATCATGGCCGGGCTTCGCAATGTAGTCGGGGGAGAGATAACGGACTATACGAAGATGATGGCTGAATCACGCGAGCAGGCAATTGATCGAATGATTGAAGATGCTCAAAAGCTTGGTGCCAATGCAATCGTCGGGATATCATTCGCGACATCTATGGTGATGCAAATGGCGGCAGAGATACTGGTTTTTGGCACGGCTGTTGTGGTTGAATAATATTCGCCGCGCTACGTTCTTGGAGTAAAGCAAAATGAGAGCTACAAGCACTTTTAAAATAGGTTTTTTTGGGGCTTTGATACCGCTTATGATGTTTTCGGCCGTCGGAAAAGGGGCAGAGAATAATATCGAAGGTATTTGGGTAGGAGCCTTGAAGGTCTCTGTGGCAGAGCTTCGGATCGTGTTCAAAATCAGCAGGAACACAGATGGGTCACTTCATGCAACAATGGATAGTCCCGACCAGGGAGCTGAGAATATCCCTGTGAACAAGGTTACCTTCGAGAATGACAAATTACATTTGGAGTCAAATGTGATCCAGGGTAGTTTCGATGGTACTATGAAATCGGATGGTTCTATTCAAGGCACATGGCAACAGAGAGGTCTGTCGTTTCCGCTTGTGCTCAAACGTACCGATGAAGCTCCCAAACTGCACCGGCCACAGGAACCGAAGAAACCGTATCCTTATATCGAAGAAGAAGTTAGTTATGAAAATGCCGCAGCCGGTATTACACTGGCCGGGACACTGACACTGCCTCGTCCCGGCGGACCATTTCCGGCGGTTCTACTAATTTCAGGCTCAGGGGCACAGGATCGTAACGAAACAGTTGCCGGGCATCGTCCCTTTTTGATTTTGGCCGATTTTCTGACGCGAAAGGGAATAGCGGTTTTGAGAGTCGATGACCGCGGAGTGGGCGGTTCGACAGGGAATACGTTGGAAGCAACAAGCGAGGATTTTGCAGGCGATGTCCTTGCCGGAGTGAAGTACCTTAAGACTCGAAAAGAAGTTGATCCCCAAAAGATAGGCCTGATCGGCCATAGTGAAGGAGGGATTATTGCTCCAATAGCGGCGGTGAAATCATCCGATGTGGCTTTTATCGTCTTACTGGCGGGGACGGGATTGACGGGGGAGGAAATTCTCTATCTACAAAGTGACCTTATTCTTAAATCTGTCGGTGCAAGTGATGAGATTATCACTATGCAGAACTCCAGTACGGAGCAAATATTCGAGGTACTAAAAAATGAGGAGGATGACTCAGTAGCTGAAAAGCAAATCCGTAAAATAATGACTGGTACCCTTAGCAAACTTAACGAAGAAGAAAAAGAGGCACTGGGTGCATCCGAGGCCGCGATTGAAATTCAGTTGAAGATGATACTTTCTCGGTGGTTTCGCTTCTTCCTGGAATATGATCCTAAACCTACTCTGATGAAAGTGAAATGTCCTGTGCTTGCAATGAACGGGCAATTGGATTTACAGGTTCCGCCTAAAGAGAATTTATCCGCAATTGAAGAAGCACTCAAAGCCGGCGGAAATACCAGTTACACGATCAGGGAATTATCCGGGCACAATCACTTATTTCAGAGGACCAAAACCGGGGCAATCTCAGAATATGCCAGGATTGAAGAGACGATGTCACCGATTGCCCTTGAGACAATTTCTCAGTGGATATTGACAAAAACCGAAAAAATTGAATGAATTAATCGATATATTCAGGCGTATATAGTATTAGGCGAATATAATGACGGACCAAAAACGGTTTTCTGATCAGAAAAATTGAAGGGAAAGGATATGGAACAACTTAAAGAATTTCTCAAACCGGAATTAATATGGTTCCTGGTAGGGCTTATACTGCTGATTATGGAATTTGTGCTGCCGGGATTAATTATCTTTTTCTTCGGCGTAGGCGCCTGGATTGTGGCGATTGTATGCCTTATCAGCACATACGTTCAGGGCTCAATTAACACCCAACTGATTATATTCATTGTCAGCTCGGTTCTGTCACTATTGATATTGAGAAAGTGGGTCAAGGGAGTATTTCTGGGACATTCCGGAGCAAAACAGGATCTGACGGAAGACCTAAAAGAATTCATCGGTGAGCGGGCGGTGGTGATAGAGGCCATTACGCCGAAGGCCGGCGGTAAAGTGGAGTTTCACGGGACCAACTGGGAGGCCCGGGCGGATGGGGACATCGCGGAAGGAGTGGTTGTAGAGATTGTCGGGAAAGACAATATCACCCTGAAGGTAAAGGCCATATAGGAGAACCGATTATGGAATTATTATTAATACCAATAATAATAATTATTGGTCTCGGCGGAATAGTATTGTGGATATGGACGCTGATCGACTTTATCACCAATGAATCCGACCAGGGCAATGAAAGAATAGTGTGGGTGGTAGTCATTGCCGTTGCTCAACTGATTGGCGCGCTGATTTATCTTATTGTCAGAAGACCAAAACGAATAGCAATGCTTGGACATTGAAAATGAAATAACATAGTCACTCAATATAAAATATTATTTAGGAAAGGAGAAAGCTATGGGCGATTATATATTGACAATCATTCTTGTAGGTATTCTTTTATTTGCATTAATTGTCTTTTTCAAGACGATACGGATCGTGCCCCAGAAGCAGGCATTTATTATCGAGCGTCTCGGCAAATATTCGAAGACGCTCGAAGCAGGATTTCACATCCTCGTTCCGTTTATAGACAAAGTTGCGTACAGACATACACTGAAAGAACAGGCGGTGGACGTTAAGCCTCAGCAGTGTATTACAAGAGACAACATCGCAGTGGAAGTTGACGGTATCCTGTATATGCAGGTAGTCGATCCCAAAAAGGCCTCCTACGGAATCAACAACTATCAGTTTGCATCCGCGCAATTGGCCCAGACAACGATGAGAAGTGTCATGGGTAAGCTCGAGCTGGATAAGACTTTCGAAGAGAGGGAGACTATTAACAGTGTTATTGTTGAAGCAGTGGACAAAGCATCAGACCCATGGGGAGTGAAAGTGACACGTTACGAGGTCAAGAACATTTTGCCGCCCCAGAGCATCAAAGACGCGATGGAAAAGCAGATGCGGGCCGAGCGGGAAAAGCGAGCGACTATTGCCGAATCCGAAGGTGACAGGCAGGCGAAGATAAACCGGGCCGAAGGGGACAGACAGGAAATGATTGCCCGCTCGGAAGGTGAAAAGCAAAGACGCATCAACGAGGCGGAAGGTCGTGCCGTTGAGATTCAAAGGGTGGCTGAAGCGACAGCGCACGGAATCCGGGAAATTGCCAAGGCAATCAACGAAGAGGGCGGCATTAACGCGGTGAACCTTCGGATCGCAGAGCAATACCTGGATGAATTCGGCAAACTTGCCAAGACCAACAACTCGATTATTATACCGACCAACCTTGCTGATATAGCAGGCGTGATCAAGGCGGCAACGAGTGTGATTAAAGACCAGTCTCGGCCGCAGACCGGCGAAGCGGCATAAGTTTCGTCACTCGTCGCTCATATCTCGTGAAGAGTGACATCTGGGACTCGTATCTGTCATGCTGAGCCGATAGGCGAAGTATCTGGCTGGGTGGTTCTTATTTTGCGATCCTTTTGCAAAATGGAGTCCCACCAACGATATCCAGATTCTTCGCTGGCGCTCCGAATGACAAGCCGTCCTGAGCTGCTGGTGTAAGCGGTTCAGATAGCTTTTTTTAGGGAACCACAAACATGTTTATTCCCTACCGTGTAGATGTTCCATTCAATCATCGGCCGGTCATGAACTGGCTTGTAGTCACTGGTGTAATTGTGGTATTTGTTTTGCAGTTACAAGCATCCGGCGCAACTCAAGAGGCGTTATACAGTTTTGTTTTGGATGGCTGGGGGATAAAAGGGTTGTTTGGATATATGTGGCTTCATGGGGGTATTTTGCATTTGATAGGGAACTTGATTTTCCTCTGGTTATTTGGAAATGCAGTATGCTCGAAGATCGGGAATGTGTTTTATCTTCCAGTTTATGTAGGATTAGGGCTGATTGCAGCGACGAGCCATCTGATTTTTAGTGACGGAAGAGCGGTGGGGGCCAGTGGAGCAATTAATGGAATTGTCGGGATGTATCTTGTGTTCTTTCCGGAAAATTCCATGAGTTGCTTTTTTTCCGGCCGATCACTTTCAGCATCTCAGGCTGCTGGATGATTCTGCTATAGTTTGTATTTGATTTGTTTGGAGTGCTAAGCGGCTCTGAAGGCGTGGCTTATGTTGCTCACATCGGCGGCTTTCTGGGTGGACTTGGGCTGGCGATTTTGATGTTGAAGAAAAAATGGATTGTAATGGAAAGGGACGAGAAGTCTATTTTAGAGATGCTTTGGCGAAAAAGAAAAGAGATACCAGGAATACCGAAAGAAGAGTTAGAGTATTGGCGGAAAGAATTAAAGAAGTCGGGCAGGAAAAAATCGAAAACTATAACATCTTCATTGAGACCGGAGAAGACCGAGAGCGAATTTATACATTTTAGTTGCTCTTGTGGGCAGAGAATACAAGTAAGCAGAGAACATGCCGGGAAAACGGGGCAATGTCCAAAATGTTCGGAACGATTCAGAGTTCCAGAGACACATGGCAAATAACAGCCAGGATTAAGGGAAAAGCATGGTCGTTTTGGGCGCTGCGATGGTCATTGCGAGAAAAACACAAAGCTTGTTATTGATATATTTACGATAAAAACCTTGTAATGGAGCAATAAGTATGAGTCTTTTTCACAGGGCCGGCGTTAATAGAAATCTGTTTCTGATTCTGCTTGCAGCAGGTGTTCTTGCAAGTATTGCTGTGATACCATACATTATGTCTCTGGGTACTGTAAGTGGAGAACAACTGCCACCGGTCCCTTTGCCGATACTCATACTTGCTCAGATTATCCAGGCAATGATAATGTTCTCTATCGCGATTTTCGTTGGTTTATACCTTGGAAAGAAAGTCGGCCTGGGGGCACCTATCATGGAAGGTTGGTTGAGGGCGGAATCTGTTAAAGAGCAATTCAAATCGATTTTGAAGATTTCCATAATACTTGGTGTAATAGTCGGGCTATTAGTTTTCATTCTGGATAGATATGCTTTTGCAATTTTCATCGAACCGGTAACTGCATCACAGGCAGAACCGCCGTTGTGGCAAAGATTATTGGCTTCTTTTTATGGTGGTATAGGTGAAGAAATCGCAATGAGACTTTTCCTGATGACTTTGATTGTCTGGATATCATATAAGATTAAAAGAACTCAAACAGGCTCTCCAACAAACATGGGTGTTTGGTTCGCAATCATCCTGATAAGTATTCTTTTTGGTCTTGGCCACCTTCCAATGACAGCGAGGTTTCAGCAAATTAGCCCACTTGTTGTGGTACGTGCCGTTATTTTGAATGGCGTTGCCGGGATTGTCTTTGGATGGCTCTATTGGAAGAGGGGCTTGGAATCGGCTATGGTTTCTCATTTCTCAACTGACATCATACTACATGTGATTTTGCCGTTATTCTATTAACTGTGGTTGTACCTTTCGGTTTTTAACCTCAGATTCTCCTGTATTTTATTTTACAAATCTATTGGATTTAGCCAACATCCGGTAATACCGAGGCTATTTGCAGCTTTTAGAAGAGTGACATAATGAGAAAGCACAAAAATATCTCAAATTCATAGGATTTTCATTGTGTAGTTAGCACCAAGATATATAATTCTCAGGCTAAACGACCATAACTGATTTGAAAATCACATTATGGTAAGGGAGGTATAAATGAGCAGTCTTGTTCCTACTAAAGTATTTCTAACCAAGGGTCTTGGTCGGCATAAGTACCAATTAAAGTCCTTTGAGGAAGCGCTGAGAACGGCAGGTGTGGCACAGCAGAATTTAGTGCAGGTCTCATCAATTCTTCCGCCAAAATGTAAGATGATCAGCAGGGAAAACGGGCTTAAATCTCTCAAGCCTGGAGAGATATGCTATTGTGTATTGGCACGATCTGACACGGATGAGCACGGCAGGATGGTAGCGTCCGGCATAGGAGTTGCTGTTCCAAGAGATCGCAGCCAGTGGGGATATCTCAGTGAAGTTCACGGCTATGGAATGAACCAGCAGATCGCGGCAGATATGGCTGAAGATTTGGCCGCCGGGATGCTGGGGACAACGCTGGGGCTGGAGGTCGATCCAAACAAGGCCTGGTCTGAAAAAGAACAGGTTTATAAATCCAGCGGTCTGATTATTAGAACATCTAATATCACACAAACAGCGAGAGGCCAGCAGGATCTGTGGACCACTACGGTTGCACTCGCAGTGTTTCTATTCGATTAGGGATGCAAAATAAGATTGAATTTCTAAATCTGTGAATAGGCATCTGCTATGGGACAAAAAGCTAATTTTGGGGATTTGCCGGAGGAATATTCTACCCTGGAACAGGCGGAAGTGGTGGTATTACCAGTTCCCTACGATGGTACAAGCACGTGGCTTAAAGGTGCAGATAAGGGACCGGAAGCGATAATAAAGGCCTCAACCAACATGGAGCTTTATGATATTGAAACCGACAGCGAGGTTTATAAAAAGGGTATTTTTACCTCTGAGCCTGTTAATGAAAACAGTTCGCCTGAGCAGATGGTTTCGGCGGTAAAAGCCGCTGTCGGCAAACACATCAGTAACGGCAAATTCGTTGTAACAATAGGCGGTGAACATTCGGTAAGCATAGGCGCTATTGAAGCGGCGGCACAGGCCTTTGATGATTTAACCGTCCTGCAGCTTGATGCCCATTCGGATTTACGGCCTGAATATAATAATTCGAAATATAATCATGCCTGTGTTATGGCAAGGATTGCCGAGCAATGCCCGATTGTGCAGGTTGGTATCAGGAGTATGGACATTGGTGAAAAAAAGTTCTTGGATATGGATAAAGTTTTTTTTGCTAAAGATATTCATTCCGGCGGTGACTGGGTGGAAAAGGCCGTAACAAAATTATCGGAAAACGTATATATCACAATTGATCTTGATATCTTTGATCCGTCGGTAATGCCCTCTACAGGAACTCCGGAACCGGGCGGATTATTATGGTATGATGTAGTAGTATTGCTAAAGGCGGTTTTTGACGATAAAGAGGTAGTGGGTTTCGATGTTGTTGAGCTGTGCCCGGACGAGAGAAATAAGGCGCCGGATTTCTTAGCGGCAAAGCTTATTTATAAGTTATTGAGCTATAAATTCAAAGATTGATATGGAAAAGAAAGATTTGCTCAAAGAGCCGGTCAAACATATCGATATAAAATCGTTTAATGCCGGTAAGATAATCGAAGCGATGAAGGACATGTCCTTCACCGCGAGGGACACAGCAAAAGCGGCAGAGATTTTCAATACGATGATAAATGACAAAGATTGCACAATCATACTTTGCATCGCCGGTAGCACCAGTGCGGCAGGATGCATGCAAATCTATGTCGATATGGTTAAATCGAATATTGTTGACGTTATTGTTGCCACAGGAGCAACGATTGTCGATATGGATTTTTTCGAGGCTTTAGGTTTCAAACACTACAAGGCAAGCCCATATGTTAATGACAGCAGATTGAGAGAACTATATATCGACAGGATATACGATACGTTTATCGATGAGGAGCAATTACAGATTTGCGACAACACAATAAAAATGATTGCCGATACGCTTGAGAAGAGGCCCTATTCATCAAGGGAATTTATTCGGGAAATGGGTGCTTATCTTCTTGAGAATGCAAAGAAAAAAGATTCTCTGGTTCAGACGGCATATGAGCATAATGTGCCGATATTCTGTCCGGCCTTTTCGGATTCGAGTGCCGGATTCGGATTAGTGAAGCATCAGGTGGAAAACAAAGAAAAACATGTTTCGATAGATAGTGTAAAGGATTTCAGGGAGCTGACTGAGATTAAGATGAGGTCGGTTTCTTCCGGCCTGTTTATAATAGGCGGGGGTGTTCCAAAGAATTTTGCGCAGGATACCGTGATATGCGCGGAAGTTTTGGGCAAAGAAGTGGATATGCACAAATACGCCGTGCAAATTACCGTTGCCGATGTCAGGGACGGAGCCTGTTCAAGTTCCACGCTTAAAGAGGCTTCTTCCTGGGGCAAGGTTGATACGGGATATGAGCAAATGGTTTTTGCCGAAGCAAGCAGTGTTTTACCTTTAATAGTTAGTTATGTCTATCACCAGGGAGACTGGCGGAGAAGAGGCAAGTGGGAATGGACGAAAATTTTCGAATAACCATTTTCAGGTAAAAAGGAGAAAGGAGTACTAAGATGGCCAGGATAATGTCGATAGTATTTTTTTTGTCTGTTTTGGTTTGTTCGGTGATGCTCATAAGTTGTGAGAGAAGAGGTGACGACACAGAAGCTGCAGAGGCACAAGTGTTATTGCCCAAAGCTCAGAAAGATTTGGCAAGAGCCAAAAGTAACTTGAACTCCTTACGTGAGCAGTTGCAGGCGGTTCAGCATGAACGTGATTTGCTCGCACAGCAGGTGGGGGAGCTGACAACGGCCAGAGATAATGCGGTCAACACAGCCCAAACGGTCGACAAAAGCATCGACAACATGACTGCAAAGATAAATGAGCAAAGTGAAAGGATAAGCTTTCTTGAAAACGAAATCGATGAACTAAACGCAGTAGTCGAGGTCCAACGGGCAACTATCGCTGAGCAACAAGGAACTATTGCTGAATTGGTGAGCTTTATCAAGCAAAAGCCCATTCCTGAAGAGCAAGAGGAAGTTATTGATAAACAGAATGAGAATTACTGATTCAGGCGAGGTTTTTTATTCCGGTTTTTAGTTTTGCATTGGTATCATATACAGATGAATTCATGCAGAAGATAGAACTGCAGTATATAAATCATATTAGTAGAGGTCGGCAAGAGTAAAAAGTAATGGTTGGTATTGTATCACGGCCTAATACTCACAAAAAGCTGGAGATACTCAGCGCAGATGCGCAGTATGACCTTGCCTGTGCCTGTAGTACAAATAAGGATGAGCACCGACGTCGGACTGAAGACGGAAAATGGATATATCCGGTAACACTTCCAAACGGAGGTAGAAGCACACTTTTTAAGACTTTGATGTCGAATGCCTGCACCAATGACTGTAAGTACTGTCCGCTCAGAGAACAAATGGATATACGTCGCTGTAGCCTCATGCCGGAGGAGACAGCGAGAGTTTTTTTGGATTATTACAATCGGCGAAAAGTCTATGGGCTGTTTCTTAGTTCGGGTGTTTTATACTCGCCTAATGCGACAATGGACAGGCTAAATAACGTAGCAAGGATATTGCGACAAAAGCACAACTTCAGGGGATATATTCATTTGAAAATTATCCCCGGTGCAAGCGACGCAGCCATAGAAGATGCCTTATCACTTGCCAGCGCGGTGTCGCTAAACATTGAGACACCCGGAGGGAAGAATCTCGAGAAACTGTCGAAGAAGAAACGATATATTCAGGATATTATTGAGCCAATCAAGCTAATTAGCAGGTTGACCGCACGGGGCACGAGGTACGAGAGGGTCAGGCAGACAACACAGTTTATTGTTGGGGCCGCCGGGGAACATGATACTGAGATAGTAAAATATATGTATGGCCTATATGAGCGATTAAAGATGCACAGAGTGTACTTCAGTGCCTATCAGAGAGGTTTGGGGGATGATTCAATTTCCGGTGAGCAGGCCGGCCATGAAAAGCCGGCGGATATTCTAATGCGGGAGCACCGACTGTACCAAGTGGATTTTCTGCTCCGTAAATATGGCTTCGATAAATCGGACATTGTCTTCAATAGAAGTGGAAACCTGTCTTTGACCACTGATCCTAAAGAAATGTGGGCGATAAAACATCCTGAGATGTTTCCTGTGAATATTAATAAGGCATCAAGATTATCACTTCTGAGAGTTCCCGGACTTGGGCCGGTGACTATCAAGCGGATTTTGGAACAACGAAAACAGGGACGCATCAGGAGGATTGGAGATGTGGGGAAGGTTGGTGTCAGATTAGGGAAGGTTCGACAGTATCTAAATTTTTGAGCAGAGAACTGAAGTGGAGGTCTCAGTATTCATACTCCTAAAAGTATCATCCTTCATAAATTCTGCCCATATTAAACTAATGTTGGAAAGACAGGCTAATTTGTGAAAATTTGTTGCAATTTTTGGTTTTTAACGTTAACATTCCGCTCGAAAGAGGTTTTGGCAAATGGATGAGCCGAGCGAAAAGAGCAATAAAGGCAGCAAAACTGCTGTTGATAAGGTTGTGGACGAATTTGTTACCGGCCTGAGCGATGAACACCGCATGCTGGTCGTGCTCAAGGCACAACTTTATGGCGGATCCTGGGAGCCGATGCTCGATGACCTGAAAAACCGCCTGGCTGGTAAACCTTATATATTTAAGCTTGTCAATCGAATCAATGATGATATTGAACGCATTCAGGAGATGCGGAATTTTGAGAATGAGCACGATATTGACCTAACTAACTATGTTGAACTTTCATAAGGAATAATAGCTCGAAGAAATTGTCGCTTTTCTTCGGTGAAAACATAATTCCGCATAAATAACATAATGCGGTGATGAAATTGCAATCTATTGTGAGGAGTTCAGAAAATGCTAAGAATATTGAAATGCAGATTTATTTTACTAATGGCAGTTATGACATTGTCATCCGTACAGAGCAGCTTGGCTGCAGAAGAGAGTTTGCAAAGACTTGTCTCGCCGGAATTGCTTGAAAATGCCGGTTTGAAGATATTATGGGAAAACCTTCTGCCGACTAAAACGGGTGAGAGTTTGGAAAGAATGCTTATTCTCGGTGATCGTTTATATGCGATCTCGGATAAAAATTATATGCTTTGTCTCACAAAAGAAAAAGGCAAGAGGGTATTTAGCAGGATCGTTGCGCCGGCTGGTTTGCGAATCGAGGGACTTAAGCTATATGGCAATGAGCTTATATCTATCGCAGGCAGCCAATTGTTTGAGATTGACCCGAACACAGGGATTGAACGTAACTCCGTGGACGTAGGATTTGGAATAGTCTGTCCTGCAGATCGTAACAGCTCGTATTTTTACGTATGCGGGGCGGACAGACGTTTGCATACACTGCATGCGGAGAATAGGGTTCAAGTTTTTAAGGTTGCTGCTGAAAACGACTCCATGATAACTTCAGTTCTTGCTGACGAGTCTTTTGTTGTCTTTGGTACGGATCAGGGAAATATTATAAGTATTATGCCGAACCTGCCTAAACGTCTGTGGCAATTTAATGCTCCCGGTGCGATTGCCGGGCCGATAAAAAAAGATGGAATGTCACTGTATTTTGCCAGTGAGGATATGAATGTTTATCGGGTGGACGTTGTTGGCTTACCAGAGGGCAGGCGGCTCGTTTGGAAGTATCAGACATCTGGAATACTTAAAACGGCACCCCGTGTCACACAGAGTTTTGTCTATCAGTCCGTTTATGGTAAAGGGGTCACGGCGATAGACAAAGATAACGGCTCTTTCTTGTGGTCGGTACCGGGTGGTGTTGATTTGTTGGCCGAGGCCGGAGACAGGGCGTATGTGATTACAAAAGATGGAACATTAGTAACTATGGATAATATTAAAAGGAAGAGGTTATATTCGGTCAATTTTGCCGGTGTTTCAAAACATGCTGCCAATTTAGTGGACTCAAAAATTTATATCGCTGATAAATTCGGTCGGATTGCCTGCTTGCAACCGGTCGATTAGCAAATGGTTATATAATTGGAATATGTTCAGGAAGGAGAAAACGTACAAATGGATGTGAAGATTAGGACAGCATTGATAAGTGTTTCTGATAAGAGCGGCGTTGTTGATTTTGCAAAAAAACTCAGCGAGATGGGTGTAAAAATTATCAGTACCGGTGGTACAGCTAAAAAGCTCAGTAGTGTTGGGTTGAATGTGATCGGCATCGAATCGGTTACGGGCTTTCCGGAAATGATGGATGGCAGGGTCAAAACACTTCACCCGAAGATTCACGGCGCCCTTTTAGGGCTTCGAGATAAAAAAGAACACGCAGCGGCAATGAGGCAGCATAATATCGAGCCGATTGATTTGGTTTGTGTGAATCTATATCCCTTTGAACAGACGATAGCCAAAGCAGATTGCACTTTAGCCGAGGCGATTGAGAATATTGATATCGGCGGGCCGAGTATGCTGCGCTCGGCCGCAAAGAATAATAAATACGTAACAGTCGTGACTGATCCCGGCCAGTATGATAAAGTAATCGAAGAGATGGAGAAAAATAACGGGGCTGTGAGCGAACAGACGCGCAGCGATTTTGCCCGGCTTGCTTTTAGTCTGACGGCTTCGTACGATGCCGCAATATCGAAGTATCTAAATTCCAGAGCAGGCATAGAATATCCCGAGCGAGTATCAATTGCGATTAAGAAAGAAGCATCTCTACGCTATGGCGAAAATCCCCATCAAACCGCTGCATTATACAAGCTGCCGGCAAGCAGAGAAACTTCCGTCAGCAGCGGCAAATTGTTGGAAGGCGGCACGGCAATCAGCTTCAATAATCTGTTGGATACGAACGCGGCCTTCGAGCTGGTCAAGGAATTTACCGAACCGGCAGTGGTCGTTGTCAAGCACCTTAATCCGTGCGGCTGTGCCGTCGATGATGATATTTGCGAGGCTTACCGGAAGGCCTATGAAGGTGACGTAGTCAGCGCATTCGGAAGTATCATAGCTTTGAACAGAAAGGTAAACGTCGAGCTGGCACAGACAATCATGGAATCTTACAGCCGGTACGGCAAGGCGCTTGGTGCCGGCGGTTTCTTTGCCGAAGTGATTATCGCAACGGAATTTGATAAGGATGCGGTTGAGATAATCCGAACGTTAAAAGCCTGGGGCGGCAGGGTCCGCCTTGTTGAGACCGGGCCGATCGACAGGGCCACCATCAATAGTAGTGAGTACGATGTTCGCTGTATCGTGGGCGGAATGCTGCTGCAAAAGAGAGATTTGGTTGGCTGGGAGCCGGATCAACTGACCTATCCGACTAAAGCCAGACCCACCAAAGAGCAGCTTGAGAATTTGCGAATCGCCTGGGTTGCCGCCAAGCATACAAAGAGCAATACGATTGTGCTGGTCAAGAACAAAAAGGTAATTGGTGTCGGAGCCGGGCAGATGAATCGCGTTGAGTCCGGGTTAATTGCGTTCAAGCGTTCTGGCGAAGAATCGAAAGACTGTGTTATGGCTTCGGATGCATTCTTCCCGTTCCCGGATAACATTGATAATGCCGCAAGGGCGGGCGTGGCTGCAATAGTTCAGCCGGGCGGCTCGAAAAAAGATGATGAAGTTATTGCCGCTGCGGATAAGCATAAAATAGCGATGGTATTTACCGGCAAACGGCACTTCAAACATTAAAAATAGTGCCTTGTTACACTTTCTATAATAGGTTGTTATGCTGAGCCAAAGACGAAGCATCTCGCTATTGTAACCCAGATTCTTCGCTGCTTTCAGAGATGACATGTCTTGTTTCAGTAGCAAGAAAGCAGGGGGTCAAGCGGGCGCCGATTTTTCTATTGCAATTCACTCTCCGCCGAGAACTGAGACCGCCGGTGGCTGGATCAGACGCATTTGCCGGCTTATTCTGTCACGCCATACTATCGCTTCCCGGAGATTTTGTTTGGCAATATCGGCCTTAAGCGAAAGCAGCTCGTGGTCGTCGGCCTTATTGAGCCATTCTTCTGCTTCAGCGAGCTGCCGGCTCATGCTATCCATTCTTGCCCGGTTTTGAGCTGCTTGTACCGAACGTTCGGCTAATTCTCTGTTGAGAGACTCAATCAGATTTCCGCCAGCAGCTCTGCTCATCTGTTCACGCCGTTGTGCCAGCTCTATTCTGGCCCTTGAGAGTTTCTCTTCCGCTTCTGCAAGGCTGCGGCCATCATCCATTCCTCTCTCGACAAGCTGTTTTGCTGTTGCCACTTGTTGCATTTGACGTTCTAATATTTGCTGCATTTCTCTGGTAACGTCATCTTTTATGACTTGTTCTTTCAGTTTGGCCTGAGTTTCAGCTATTCTTTCAGTAATTGCATTTACAATGACCTGATCGGAGCCTTGATCCATCTTTATATTCTGAAGGTCTCGACGCATAATCATAATATCGTTAAGGATACTGCCTCTATCGAGGATACGAGAGCCGGCGATGTTCCGAAGTCTATTCTGCATTTCACGTAATTGGCGTTCGGTTCGGCCAGCTTCCTCTTCGGCAAGTTCAAGCCGGCTTCCGAGCCTTTGCATGTGTTCTTCATAGGCGCCTTTCAAAGCCACATCCAGGTTCTTTATAAGTGCATTCATAAACTCCTCGGCTGCCGGTTTGACAGCCTCACCGATATCGTCCTCATGAAGGTTAATTGCAAGTCTCAAGAGAATCGTCTGCTCAGAAGTGGTACTGAGGGATTCTCCAGTTATCCTTCTGCCAAGTCTGGGGTTGCGAGGAGGCTCGGGCTGGGCTGGTGGAAATGGCCCCTCTGTTCTTCCCATTCCCAACATCATCATTTCATGTTCGTACTCTTCCCTTTCTCCTCCGAAAGGTTCGGGTGGTATATCATCGGTATTATCAGCCAGCCATTCGGTTTTCACGGTTTCCTCCATGGCTTCTTCGGACAGTTGGATTTCAAGTATCTCCCGAGCGGCTTTTCCACCAATGCCGGAACTGTGCAGTAAGTAGTTGATAGTTATATCTTCAAGCGGCAGGATGGCTGGATCAGATGTTACTTTGATCAGACAGCTTGCAGTACGAGTGTTGGAAACCTGCGATTCTTCCGATAGGGCAGTCCCTGTTGTCAATAATACCAATATCAGCAGGACTATGATAATGTGTTTTGCCGTTTCCATTGTGGATCTCCTTTCATATCGATTTTGTAGGATTGTTTTTCTTCGATTTGTGCCAAACGCTCGCGGGCAACCTGGGCCCATTGGTTTTCAGGGAAAAGCTTTATGACTCGTTTATACGTTTCGACAGCCGACTCTGTCTGATTTAGTTCCCGGTACATGCGGTCGGCCTGATAAACGAGAATAAAAGCAGTTTTGTCAACCTGTTGCTGGACTTCTTCGAGGGAGTCTGGAATACTGGCCAGTTGGGCTTCGAGTTTCTCAAGCCGGTTTTGTTGTCTTTCTTCTTCAAGGACTTCATGGATCAGATTTATTGCCGCATCGGTGCTGGCCTGGAGTCGTTTAATTTGGGATTCGAGTGACGCTGTTTTATCCTGCTCCGGTATTGCCTCGGGAGTTTTTGTTGGAAGGTTCCAAATTCCAACAGCAATCAGCAGGACAGCGGCGGCGGCAAGGGGCGCAGCTATATTTACCAGATGTCTGCGACTTGCTCGTCGGCGGATGACCGAAAGATCAACCTGGATCGGTTTCGGCCGGCCCGCTGTCTGGTCGGCTTTTTCAAGCAGGTTTTTAAGTTTATCTTCCGTCATAAATTATTTCTCCATCAGTTCAGCGAGGTCCTGTTTTAATCGTTCTCTGGCCCGGCTCAGCCGCACTTGTAAGGTATTTATGGATATTCCTAAAATCCGACTGATTTCTTCTGTCGGAAGCTCCTGCAGATACCTTAATACAACGGCTTCACGATATTTTGCCGGCAGCGTTGCTACAGCATGGCGAACACGCTTGAATGTCTCGGCGTCCAACAGCTTGTCATCGACTCGGCTATTTGAAGGCACAGAGGTCCTATCTATGGTCTGTGGGGATCGTCGCAATCGCAGTAAACGTTTATATCGGTAATTACGGCATTTATTTATTGTGATGGTAAAGAGCCAGGTCTTGAGACTACAGTCACGGCGGAATTTTTTCAGGCCGACAAATGCCGCAAGGAAAACATCCTGGGTCAGATCTTCGACATCCCCCGGCCATCCGAGCAACCGGTTTGCCAGTGCCGCAACATCGGCGGAATATTGCTCGACGATTCTGTCAAAGGCAGATTCGTCGCTCCGGCTGATTTGTTCGACCAGAAGTTCATCGTTAATCATCTCGGCCATGACTGATATATTAGACTGCATGTACGGCGAAAACTTACAAAAAAACCAATTTATTCAGTAAATTAACCAATTCGGGTCATTTGTTATGAAAATTGGCTTTGTTTGGCTTTGAATTGGCTTTATTTTTTGACCCCCAAAACAGCAAAATTTCACCTATTCACTTGTCATAAAAGAGCTTACGCAAGATTGCCTATTTTAACATTGGCTTTGTTTTGCATTTTTTATTCGAATGTAACTCTCTAATTTGCCCCGCTGCTTTACGGCGGTTTTTTTTAATCGTGGTTTTGCATTGGAAATTCGACATTTGATATTGGGTATTCCATTTTTAATCCACCCTTTGGGACACCTTACGGCGCTTAGGGATGAATTTGCCTTCCTCCGCTAATCGCTCCGAACTTTCCTTAGTTCACGATGCATTATACCCAAAATCGGCCAAAAAACAAGGAAATTCCGGAAATTCTCCTTTACACGGACTCGCCTGCCCTGAGCGCTGGTCGAATGGATACTCGCCGCTGTCATCCTGAGGCGAAGCCGAATGGATCTGGCCTGCGATTCTTAGGCTATCTGCCGGAAATGATGCCGCCAGACTGGAAGAAATATGTTACTACTCCAGAATAACCATTCGTCCTTGACGTGCCTGGCGATTTTCTGATATACTACTTATTGGCATCCGCGGAATTAATATGTTGCCAATTCGTACAATGAGTTGACCATCAATAAAACTGACTGCTTATTGTCTGAAGTCGGGGGAAAAGGAGGTCTTAAAATGACTACGGCGAGAATTAAACAAATTATGCGGACGATTTTTTTGTCGGTTGTGGTTTGCCTTTTGATTACAGGTTGTCTTGAGTTCAAATCAATTAACCAACCTTCTTCAATTTTACCGGGCGAGGATTTCACTGTCTTCATTGAAGCAACTGTTGAATCCGATAATGAAGGTGTTTCTGAACCGTATTTCGGAATATGCCTTCCCAATGGCTGGACGATACCGGGTGATTCTATACTCTGTACAGGTGTTTATAGTGGAGCAATAGTCTATGACAGTGACCTGGCTATAGAGCAGGAAGATTTGAGCCCGGCACCGGAAGGCTATTACTGGTGGGTAGGCGATGGAAACGAAGTACTGAGCCCGGTGTATGGAACTGCTTATAGTGAAATTCAAATTCAGACAAGTGGTCAATTGGGGCTTTTTTCCATCGATTATATGCTGGGCAATTCACGGGATGGATTAAACCAACAGCGAAGTAATGGCCATTTGATTGAAGCTGTAGTAGCAGACGTCCATGCTCCAAGAGGGCTGCAAGCCGTGGTTGAGGGAGAGTCAGTTCATTTAAGTTGGGATGCCCCCCATGATAGTGAAGGGTTGGTGGGCTACATTATATATCGCGATGAAGAAGTGATTAGCGAAAGCTTTGTCACAGAGACTTCCTACATCGAGGAGGCCCCTTCAGGGGGATTCCACAGCTATAAGGTTGCCACATTCTATAGCAATGGCGAAGTCTACTTTGGGGCTGCAGTCGAATGCTATGTGTTTTTACGAGCGGGTGGTTCTGGTACAGAGCACGATCCTTTTTTGATCGCTACGGCGCGCCAGTTAATAGAACTGGTCAAACACCCCGATTTTATGGATCAGAATTTTCGGCTTGTGAGCGACATTGACTTGGATCCGAACTTGCCTGGGCGAAAGGTTTTTGCAGGAGCCGTAATTGTGCCCGATATCAGTGATGTGCAAGCAGGCTTCCAGGGCAGTTTTTTCACAGGTGTGTTTGACGGGGACGGTTATACAGTCAGTAACCTGACGATTGAAGGGGGCAGTTATCTTGGGCTTTTCGGTGCCTTAGGGCCTGAGGCCCAAGTTATAGACGTGAATGTTGTTAACGTTGATGTGGTTGGCAATGGCTGGAACATTGGAGCGATTGCAGGGTACAACAGTGGTACAGTGCAGGATTGTTACAGCAGCGGGCTCGTCATGGGCTATTCGGATGTTGGTGGCCTGGTGGGCTCCAATGACAATGGGCAGATTATTGACAGTCATTCAACGGCAGATGTGGTGGGAATTGAATATGTGGGAGGTATGGTTGGATCTCAATTGGCATATGACTTTGGTGAGGCATCCTTAGATAGCTCCAATGCGGCAGGCAGTGTGTTTGGCTGGCACTGGGTGGGTGGACTCGTTGGTTTCAATCAGGGTACGGTAAACAGGTGTTCTGCCAGCAGTTTTGTCGATGGTTCTTCATTTCTGGGGGGACTTGCTGGATACAATGACAACACAGGATTACTCAGCAACTGCTATACCTGCAGTTATAGTTCAAGGTCAAGACACGGTAGGTGGCCTTGTAGGCGGCAATATGGGCAGCATCCGCTTCACGTACAGTACTGGAGAAGTCATTGGTGTAAGCCACGTGGGTGGATTGGTGGGCATCTCTGATGCAAAGGCAGAGGTGATTGCCTCGTTCTGGGATATAGAGGTCTCAGGGCAATCGTCAAGTGACGGGGGGATTGGCTTGACCACTGCCGAATTACAGGATATCAACACCTATGTTGATGCGGGATGGGACTTTGCCGGTGAAGCCGAGAACGGCACGGAGAATGTCTGGTACATCACCATGGATAGTTATCCGCGCCACTTCTCGTTCCAAGGGAAAGGCACACGCGACGATCCCTATCAGATAGACACAGTGTGGCATCTCCTGTCCATTGGCTCGAATCCGGACATGCTGGACAAGCACTTTAAACTCACTCAACATATCAACCTCGATCCCAACCAGTTGGGCAGTCGGGTGTTTACGCACGCTGTGATTGCGCCGGATGTAAATTATGCCAATAATGAGTATGATGGTGTTTCATTTTCAGGGACATTTGACGGGAGCAACAACGAAATTCGAAATTTGACGATTATGGGTACGGGCTACCTAGGCCTTTTTGGCTATCTAAGTCCAACTGCTCATGTGAGTGATCTCAATATTGTAAGTGCCAGTGTCGTAAGTTCATCACAGAACGAACAGGGTATACTGGCAGGCGTGAACGAAGGAACTGTTATAAACTGCCAGACCAGTGGTTTAGTGGAAGGAAGTAGTCGTCGTACAGGGGGAATGATTGGGTTGAATTACGGCCATGTAGAAGACTGTAGTAGCATGGCTGACATTCAAGGAGAATTCTATGTCGGGGGCCTCATTGGAGATAATAGCAATGAGGGACAGGTCACGCAGTGTTACAGCGCAGGTACTGTCCATGGTATGCGTAATTATGTGGGGGGGCTTGTGGGTTTAAACAATGCCCAGGTGGATAAATCCTACTCCACTGGCACGGTAACAGGTGAGCGTGCGGTTGGGGGGCTACTCGGCGCGAACGGTAGTGGTTATGTTGCCAATTGTTACAGTACAGGCGCGGTTACCGGGAGATCAAGCGTTGGGGGATTGGTTGGTGGCAATTTTGGGACTGTAAGCCAATGCTACAGTCTTGGTGCTGTTGTGGGAGAAGAACATGTCGGCGGATTGGTAGGATCGAACGATTGGATTGTAACACACTCCTTCTGGGATATCGAAACCTCGGGGCAGAGCAGTAGTGAAGGTGGGATTGGCCTGACCACTGCACGGATGCAAGACATCGACACCTACCTTAATGCCGGCTGGGACTTCTTTGGCCGGGATGTCGATGGTAATGAAGATACCTGGGTGATGGAGACTTACCCTGTACTCTATTCGTCCCAGTTGCCGGGAAAAGGAACCGTTGAATCTCCCTACTTAATATCGGAAGAGAACAAGCTTATCGCCTTCAAGAACATGCTGCCGTCAGCCCACTATCGCCTGACTGAAGACATCGACCTGTATGGGAGCCAATGGGAGGGTCCCCTGGTTCATGAGTACTCTGGCACATTCGATGGCAGCGGTTTTACACTTCGAAATTTGACTATCATAGGACAAGCCCCTCTCGGGCTTGTCGGTAGTCTGGACCGTGACGGCACAATTAAGAATCTGACGCTTGAAAATGTATTCGTGGAAGGCGATTTAAACGGAATAGGGGGTCTCGTGGGGAAGAACGATGGCCTTGTAGCCAACTGTGAATGCACGGGTGTCGTGACAGGAGACGAATATGTCGGTGGACTTGTGGGAAGGAACTATCAAGGGCATGTCTCAAACTGTTCCAGTACGGCCACGGTTACAGGGAATAACTATGTCGGCGGGATCGTGGGATCGAATTCGATAAGCGGGTATATCTCAAACTGTTCCAGTACAGCCACGGTGACAGGGGATAGCCGTGTCGGTGGGGTTGTGGGGCGGAGTTCGGGCGATGTAATAAACGGCCATAGTAATGCCACAGTCAGCGGGGATGAATTTAGGATCGGCGGGATTGTGGGGTGGAATGTTGGCGATGTGACAAACTGCTACAGCACGGGCTCGGTCAACGGATATATGTATATCGGTGGCCTGGTGGGAGATAATCGCGGCAGTATCGCCATGAGCTACAGCACCGGCTCAGTCACTGGAGAAGATCGTGTCGGTGGCCTTGCGGGCTATAACTTATCTGAGAACGCCGTTATCACCGCGAGCTTTTGGGATGTTCAAACCAGCGGCCGGACAAATATGTGTGGTTTTCAAGAAGAAGGTGCTACCGGTTGTGATGATTCATTTGGCCTAACAACGGCCGAGCTGAGGTGCTGAACAGATGGCGGACACATAATTTGCCAATTATGCTGCCCGGC
>CAZFOQ010000019.1:0-37254 GCA_964520535.1 uncultured Pirellulales bacterium
AAGCGACTTAAAAAATTTTAGAAAATTTTTATTTTTGTTCGCAGACCCCTGCGCAGATGTTGCGAAAAATTACCGTTATTTTCCCGATCTCGTCCCGACTTACATCGGGACTTGGGTCCGCTTTGGGCATGCCTAAGGCAGAAATGTCACATTGCAATACGAGATGAAATCACGACGCGAACCATCCCAGGAAGACGATTCGCGAGGCGATATGTTATCGAACAGGTCGGAGGCTATTAATTCTGATTTCTAACGGCCATGCGAAGAGCCTGAGAGATTATCTGTAGAAGTGGATGCATAATTGTCTCTTCTTCGCGCTTCCCAGTCACACGGACTGTCAAAGGAGACGGCCTTTTACTAAAGCTATCACTTCAATTTTCACATCTATCATGTTATTAAATGTTGGCTTTAGCGGTTTGCACCCTACGAAGCGCAGATCATCAATTCCATGAAGCCAAGAAAAATCCAGCAGATGATGGCGGGCACAAAGATAATAACGGACAGAACCTGTATCAATCTCCTGCGGCTATTGAGTGACATCAGGACCAGAGCGGCACAAATCACGAAGAGGAATAATCCCACAATGGCGACAGGAGCATGAGGCATTTTACCGGCATTCGGCCAGCCCGCTGCTATGGGTCTGGCCCAAGGCCCAAAAAGGTTTGCTATGCTGCCGATAATGCAGGTTGGAATGCTGATGTAATCAGGGCGGGCATTAAAATGTAGCAGCCCGGCGAGCAGGCCCGCGCCAAACCATAGCCCCAGATATATTATAGCAAGCTTACGTTTTGCTATAGGTGCTTTTGTATGTTCTTCCTCCATAATATCGTCCTATCGAAGATATCAATGGTAAGGCTGGACTTCGGCCATCCCGTGTTCAGCCGCAAGGGCTTAATCTCCGCAACAAGAGCCCGGGCCTGAGATGCGATTGCAGTGTTCCATGTAGCTTCGCTCCGAGAGTCGGAAAATATCCCATGTCCCCTCTCCGTCTGGGAGTTGGTGGATGAATGCATATGTCAGTGGGCATTTGTTTTCTTTGATTGCGTCATACACGTTTCGAATCGCATCTATATTGCCGGGATCAGTGACGCGGAAGAACATTACCTGTACAACGTCGCCGTCATCGGCCCATGTTACTCTATTGCCGGATTGCGTCTGCTTATATCCGCACTGCCTGGCGAGTTCTGCAAGAAAAGCTGTGAATTTTTCTTCTGAGGTTTGAACCGCATGCGCCAATGGTTCTTGTGTCTCTTTTGCCAGCGGATAAAACATACCAAAGATATCGTCACGCATAGGATAACTCCTTTCTTGCTGTGTAACCTGTAACTATTCGATTCAACGATCGATGACTCCCGTTTAATAATCTTTATGTACTAAAGACGAGCCACTTCATAGAAACGGCTCCAATGGGTTACACACCAACCGTTTAAACCTGTTGACAAGACTCGGCATCATCAGTTGTTGTGCAAGATAGATCCTCCGTAAAATAGTCTACAGTTTGTTTTTTGTCAAGGATTTGTAATTTTATGTTATTAGCATGATAGATTCATTCTGTTGGTTTGGAAATGGTCGCAGTGCTGTCATATTTGTTATTTTCAGTCCTGTGTTCTGTATTCTCATTTACATATAGACGGCAAATCTTCCAGAAATAAGGTGAACGGAGCCGCCTCAAAGGCCTTGAAGTTCTCGACGGTCGCTGCACCGGAGTACCGACGCTTGTTTTCGTTTACTGAATGTCTCTATAGCAGTGACTTCCACCAGGAATTGGTAAGGTTTTTCTTAATTAATGCACAGCGCTGCTGGACACACTTACTCGAATATAGCGGGTCCGGCGGCGTGTTAGTGACATAGTCCAGCAGTCTTTCCACTGAGCTGGTCGCAACATGGGTTCGTGTGTCGGATGAGCCGTAATAGATGAATACATCGCCGTTATCGCGGGCAACCCAGCCGCTTGCGAAGAGCACATTGGAGACATCGCCCACTCTCTCGTTTCCTTGCGGGCCCATGAAATACCCGCCGGGTTTGGCGATCATCTTCCACGGCTCGTTCAGTTCGGTCAGGAACATGTACAGCACATAGCGGTAACCGGCTGCCGTGTCACGCACACCGTGAGCCAGATGGAGCCAGCCTTTTGACGTCTTGATTGGGGAGGGACCCTGACCGTTCTTGCCTTCGGTGATTGTGTGGTAGGTGCAGCGGTCTATAATCACTTCCTCGTTGATCTGTGCCTGCTCGATATCCTCGCATAGCCCCCAGCCAATGCCCTCGCCTGTGCCGGTGGACTTGAAGTCGGCCATAGGCCGCGTGTAAAAGCCGTACTTGCCGTCGATGAACTCCGGGTGCAGCACGCAGTTGCGCTGTTGGGCCGACGGTGTCTTGAGATCGGGTAATCTTTCCCACCTTTTCAGGTCTTTTGAGCGCGCTATGCCGGAGCGGGCAATGGCGGCCGAAGGATCTTCCGGGTGATTTGGGTCGTGACGTTCGGCACAGAATACGCCATAGATCCATCCGTCCTCGTGTCTGGTCAGGCGCATGTCATAGACGTTGGTCTCTTCCGGCTCGGCCGGCGGCATTTCGACGGGATAGTCCCGAAATCGAAAACGGTCGATGCCGGTCCGGCTCTCGGCAACGGCGAAAAACGACTTGCGGTCGGCCCCTTCGACTCGCGCTATCAGATAAATGTGGCCGTTCAGCTCAATGGCTCCGACGTTGAATGCGCTGTTAATCCCCATGCGTTCGCACAGGAGCGGATTTGCGGTCCGGTCGAGATCGTATCGCCAGAAAACAGGAGTGTGTGCCGCTGTTAGCACGGGGTATTGATAACGCTGCACGATGCCGTTAGTGTCCCCTGCCTTGTTGTTAGGCCGCTCGATCAGGGCCTCATAATCGGCCAGGAGCCGCCTGAGGCGTTTTTTGTATTCATTTTCCGTCATTGATTCTATCCTTCTGTTAGTTTTCTGCCGGTTCGAGTGCGCCTACGTGATATGGTCTAATCTTTTAATTGTCTCCAAACATGCGCGCACACAATGATACGGCCCTTTCCATTGCGAGACCTTCGGCTCGATCGGGTCGGCTCGGCCGTCCGGGAATATCCGCCAGAACCACTCCCCGTGTTCCTTGTCAACAAAGTATTTCTCGATGAAGGCCCACGCTTTTGTTGCCGCTTCGAGGAATGACTTATCGCCTGAGAGCTCGTAGGCGTTTAGAAAGCCAACAACGCTCTCGACCTGCGGCCACCATTCACGGTTCTGGTCCGTGACCTTTCCTGCTCGGCCCTCGTAGCACAGACCGCCATCGCCATCGAAGCCCTCGGCCAGAGCGACCTGGGCCAGACGCAAGGCCATACGCCGGGCCCGTGACATCACATTTGGGTCTGCCAGAACTTCGGCCGCCTCGCAGAGCAGCCAACTGGCCTCGATATCATGGCCGAACGTGTAGTTGTCCGACCTGGGCTGCCAGGCCTCGTCAAAAAAATGCCGCAGGTGGTCTGTGGCGGGGTCTGCGATTCGCTGATCGAGCACGTCGACGAGCTCTATCAAACGCTCCCGAAGCTTGCTATCAGGCCGGATGCGATAGAGATTCGTATAGGCCTCAAGCAGGTGCAGGTGATTGTTCATGGACTTCTTTTCGTCCATGTCCTTGTCACTGAGCCTCAAATCCTCGGCTATCGACCAGTCGCGATTACAGACCTCGATATATCCGCCGTAGGTTTGATCGTGACTGTGCATTTCTATTAGATCGAACGACTGCCCGGCACGTTCGAGTGCCGAGGAGTCCTCGAAAGCCTGATAATACTCGGCTAAAGCGTAGATATAGAACGCCTGGCCGTAAATCTTTTTCTTGTCATCAAGGAGATGTCCCTGGAAGTCCAGGAGCCAGAAAGTCCCGCCGTGAGAACGATCCCAAAAGTAGTTCTCCAGATAATCGTACGCCCGCCGGGCAATGTCACGATACCTGGAATCCTGATTAAATCGATGCAAAGCCGAGAAAGTCCACAGGATTCTTGTGTTCAAAATCAGTCCCTTGGGGGCTTTAGGGTCTGTCACCGCTTCATTGGACATTTGGCCGATAAATCCGCCATGTTCCTGGTCCAACGCCCTTTCCAGCCAGAAGGGAATGAGGTTATTCTCCAGTTCGTCTCTTACGGCCGTTTTAAATTGTTGCATTGTTTTGGATGACATTATAGTTCATTATGGAAGTTCAATTCATCCAACCTTTTCTGAGACAACACGATTCAAGAGTTTATCACTTTTGCCTGTATATGTATAGAGATGATTGATAAACACCTTAGAATCCTGTTTGCTGTTTACGATAACAGCGAGTGTCAGATATCAAGAGTCGAGTCTTTTTTATGCCAGAGGTTCGTAGAGCTTTTCGGGTTTTGGGCCGAGGGTATTTGTTAATGTCCCGAGTTTTTCGATAGTTGCATCGATTCGGTCACCGGCTTTTAGAAAATTGCCGGTGGCTATGGCGACGCCGGAGGGCGTGCCGGTGGCAATCACGTCACCCGGTTCGAGCGTCATGATATGGCTTAGGAACGAAACAATATCTGCCACGGCATAAATCATCTGCGAGGTATTTGCGTTCTGGCGGACTTCGCCGTTGACGGTTAACTTCATATCGAGATTCTGCGCATTGTCAATCTCATCGGCCGTCAGCAGGTACGGGCCCATCGGGCAGAAGCCGTCGGCCCATTTGCCGTTGAGCCAGTCATAAAATTCGTCCCACGGGCGCTTTGTCCGGTTCTTAACGAAGGTGACGCTGCGTGCCGAGACGTCGTTGACTATGGTGTAGCCGGCCACATAATCGAGAGCATTTTCCGGCTGTATATGTTTGGCCTTTTTGCCGATGACGACGGCAAGCTCGAGCTCGTAATCTATAGTCTCACTGTAAAGAGGCCAGGGGATTTCCCGGTCCGGCCCGGTGACGGCGGTGGCCGGCATGATAAACGGCCGGGGCACTGTGGTATTTCGCGGCGAATCCGAAAGGCCCAGCTTAAAGCCGCGGGTGACACTGGCCTCTTTGATATGCTCGCTGTAATTTCCCGCAAGAGCGATTATTTTTCCCGGTCGTGGAATAGGGGCAAGGAGCTGCACCGAATCGGTGGGGATAAATTCGTTGGCGGAATCAGCAAGCTTGGCCAGTTTCGAAAGGCAGGCGGGACCTCGCTGCAGAATTTCTAATACACTGTGCGGCGGGTTCGGGCCGTCCCATATTTGCGTGATATTGATCAATCCGGCTGCGGTTAATATGCCGCAACTGATTGAATCATTTTTGGAATATGTCACTAACTTCATTTGCTCGCCCAATTTTACATTATGTAAATTTACCGCGGCAATTGTAGTAAAAATGATTTGGATTTGCAGCAGAAAAGCTCTTATTTGCCTGAATTTGCTTTTTTCCAATTGTTATTTCTGGCTTCAATTCAACGACTCTTCTTCCAGCGTATCAAGGCCCATAATGACATCGTGCATAAAGACCCGTCTTCCGCTCGGCGTGTCATGGGCCGCATACGTTTGTCCACGCTGCGGATCGTAGTAGGCATACCAGCTATAGCCGGACAACCATTCGTAGTCTTCGTCATCGACCTTGGCGTTCAGGCCGTTGCCCAAGGGTATCTCTTTCATTATTCTCTCCTGCTTTGCTCAGCCGGCCGGCATTTTTCGCGGTGAAAAATACAAATTGGCTTTGTTCCCTGGGGGATAAATTGGCTTTGAATTGGGTTTGTTTTCACCAAGTGTCCAGTGCGATTTATTTTCATATTCCTTTGTTATTAATGATGTTAAGTTCATTTGACTTTTTTTAAAATTGGCTTTGTTTTGCATAAAAATGGTGAATTATACTCTCTATTTCGCCTGGTTTTGTCATGCCGGTTCCACAATTTTGGGTTTTTTTCGCATTTTGTTCGTTGACAAGTATTTGCGATTCTACGGCCATAATAATACCCCCGTTTTGATGTAATTGTCTATTTGTTTATTGTTTTCAGTCTTCTGTGTACTGTATTCTGTATTCTATTTGTTAACTAACTATCCTACCCAAAACCGGCTAAAAAACAAGCAAAATCCGCACCTTTAAGAGAAATTGTCCTTGATTCGATACTCGATGTTGTCATTCCTGCGGAAGCAGAAATCCAGATACTACATACGAGATACGAGCAACGAGCGACGATTTAATCCATCCACTTCGCTCACTGTGTTCGCTCAGTGGCTGCCACCCGCCGAGTATTTGATTTACTTAAAATCAGATTGCTTCTCAGGAGCGCATGCTGCCTCAGCCCTCAATATGAAGTGAATTTTTTTTCTACTGGTATCGGGATACTTGGCGCGGTAATTTTCCAACGGCTTTACTAAACGAGGATCCTGTGTGTGAGCAGCTCGCCAGACTAACCACGGGCTCAAATAAAACGGGTATATATTTTCCCTTTCACTTTCGTTCCAAAACCAAGTGATTTTTTCGTCTAAGTCAACTGGCAACCTTTGGATAGTTTTAGATAGAACCTCGATAAAGGCACTTTTTTGTTGGATTGAGCCTAATAGCTCAATCCAATCAGCAATTATAATCATTTCCGCTAACAAAATATTATCTTCTTTTTCTATGGTCCAATATGGTGCATTGAGGGAAATATCGCCACTAAAGACCTGAGTGAACCTGTTAAGCATGATTGGCCCAACTTTTTTTGAGCCGAGCTTTATTAAGGCTATATACGCTTCCATTCTTATTTTTTGATTCTCGTGTTTGGCACATAACAGGAGAGTTTGCTCAATAGCAGGTTTCACTCCATTATGGTCAATTGCTATTTCACCCAGTGCCCAGATACAGCTACGCAGATGGTCACAATATTTTTGTTTTTTATATCCATCTCCGGTAAGCACTTTAGCCGAAGGGGCAAACCGCTGTGAATAATCTTCCTTTGCCGGTCGAAACTCATCGAGAAATTCAGGTGATAAAGCTTTCAAGAGGTGCTGAACCCCGTTGGGGTCGCGATGCCGTCCATACCATGTTGCCGCCTGGCCGATTTTCATATGATTACCACTTTCAAACAGCTTTGGATAGTCAGCTTTGTCGAAAATGATATCATCTGTCATTTCCTCCGGCTTAAAGACCCTCCTTAATTTTGTTAGGTATCTATTGAAACTGGTTTTTGTTCTGCCCTCAGCGAATTTAATGGCTACTTCTACATCGGACCATGAAAAGGTCTCAGGTGCCCGGCTTGGGCCGCCATAAAATTTTATATTCCAGTTATCACTTCGAAGCGTTACAGGCTCATAGTGTGTCGGGCCTTCGATGTATATCAGCTCTTCCACCGGCCCTGACACCAGGGATGTTAGTCGAAGCGGGTAGATACATTTAGTAGATTTAAATGTCAATTCGAGCGGATGCAGCAAACCCTTGGCGAGTTTTTCTTGTGTGATATCCGTCAGCGCATCACGATGGATTTTTGCCGCAACCATCCACCATCTTTCGTTGATATAATCCCTGAGAATTGGGACAGCCTCATCGGGCACGCCGAACTGGTTTGAATTAAGCCACTGTATGACATCTTCTTCACCGACCGGCCTTAGCAAGACGACGTCATAATCACCAATACGCTCACGCCATTCCACTACATCCGGTTGTCCCAGATTAGCGGCGAGAGGTGCTATTGCAAATAACGCTCTTAGTCTGAAGAAATCCGTATAAGAAAGGCCTGAATGCCGCGTTTCATCACTGAGCTGTTCGAATAAATTAGGATCACCCTTTTCGACTTTAGGCTCCGAAGGAACGGGAATAATCCAGACCATCTCCTCAGCGGGGCCTTCATATTTAGTCTGTAGAACCAATTTCTCTTCGGAACCGTTCCATTTAATATAGGCCTTTTGCGCAGGCTGTAAAATATCGGCATCTCTAATGTGCTGCAGGAACACCTTTCCATCGCCAAGAACTATACCGATATTGGTTAAAAACGCAAAACAAGAAATGACCAGGAAGAATCTTTTAGCTCTCATAGTACTATCTCCACAAATCTCTACCCTCAGTTTGCCGTAGGAAGGATTTGGCAACTTTGCTAAGACCTCTGCTTTCAATAGATTAACAAGTTAATAATGGATTTTCAACTAAATTAGACGAAGGATGGTTTAGGAAAAACAGCCGCTTTATTCCATACCGGAAATTCTTTGCCGCATGGACTCTACTTATTAAGACGCCGTTTGGGCTTTTTTGTTACATTTTTTTCTGTGATAATAATCCATCCGCATGGGCAAACTTGGATTTCCCTATAATAGCCATTCAAGTTAGAACTCATTGAGCAATTCGGCGTTGTCCACCCACATCACAAAAAAGGGAGAATGTTCGGATCCACGCTTTTTAACGTAAATTAAAAAAGGCCTATTGAAGTAAAGAATTCTTGGCTCAATAATTCTACCCCCTCCTGGCGGTGCACCAATAAATGACATTGATTTTAATACAACACCGGTTCGGCTCAAAGAGAAGTCAAACATCTGTATCGCATCTAAGATAAAATAGCCCTGGTCCCGCCAAGGTTGATTACCAATTCTCTTGCCTTCGAGTTCTGAGAAATGATGCGTCAGCTTATAGAGGACATCAGGGACAATCAATCTGTCAATAGGCCGGAGTTTGCATAATTTTCTGTAATCCGGATCACTTTTGAATTCGGATACTTTTTGTTCCATGTTGGAAATAGTCTCACCAAGAGTATCGGACACTGGCACAAGGGCAAGAATAACCTGGTATGGTTGAGTATGCCTACACAAGTCGACTGCAAACCAGTCGGAACCTTTTTGTTCACCGTATTCGTAGTACAGGATATCAACCTGTTCACGAACCCGCTCAAGATTTTGGTCTTCTCCGTCGGATTGACTACAGAAAGCTGTGACGCCGGTTTTTACTCCATTAGAGTCTTCGAAGTTGAACGCTCTTTTGTATGTGTAGTATGGATACTCAAAACCTATATCGATGCTTAAATAAGAATATGCCAAAATCGTATTTAGAAGTTTCTTATAATTCTCATTGAAGACAGGCGCCGGTTCCGAAGGAAAGCGTTTTTTCATTTCAGTTTGAATTTTTTCAATAATACCCTTTCCCACAAAGCCCGCTGTTGCATAATAGGATTTCTCTTCGATGTCTTTTTGTGAAACTTTGGCCTGGTTGAGACGTGCGGCGAGTTCTTCGGCTTCTAAAATCTGGATTGGTTCGCCGATAATGTCATCCTTCAGCTTATCCCAGGCCATCTGGAAGGTCGAGCACCAGATAACGTTTTGGTGCTCCGGCATGTGACAATCAAGTGTCGCGACAATTGAGGTTTGTTTCAAATTAGAGGAATTTACAGCCTGGGATTGTATTGTCGTTATTTCTTTGTAGGTTCCCGGTTCATTCACAAGGAATGAATCCAATCTGTTCATTGCGTAGGCGAAAATGGGTGTTGAATAGATACCTCGTCGGATATCTCCGCCATTCCAGTATGTGTAGATATTGTCATTATTCACTCCGCAGGATGGGGTGGTTTCAAAGCTGACATGGCCATCCACGAACAGGACGTTCTGCCCTTCATCTTCATGAGTGACTGTATTTCCAGCTTTGACTGCTTCCCTGCCCCCATCTGGATTGAAAAGACGGATATTTTTAGCATCTGCAGTAGCAGAAGTTATCCACGGATTTCTGTCGGCTGCCACTGCCATGTCGGGTTCACTTTTTGTAGTTAAAGGAAAAAGCCCATAAGGCATATGATAGGCGTAGCTGCAATGTCTTGATGGTATTTCTCCAAAGTCCCAGAGTTCTACCGGCGATTTGTTACCTGCGCCCTCGTTGGCTGGATTGAATACTGTAATTCCAGAATCACCAGGACAGACAAATGTTTTCAGCGATACCTCGGTATACTTGACAAGTAGATAGAGGTTGGAAGAAATAGTGGCATCACCGCCGTTGCCTTTCGCGTCCAATCCGTAAGCAGAGAATCTGTTAGAAGCCATAAAATCAGCTACCTTATTAGATAATTCAGTTGTTCTTCCGCCGGCACGCGGATATTCGCCGTCATAATCGTTGGTATAGATTTGCATTGCTTTACCGATGACGGAAAGATTCCTGCTGCATGTAGTGCGTCGTTCCTGGTCGCGTGAATTGCTGCTGGCAAGCTGGGCGATAGCCAAAAAGAACAGGCACACAAATATTAAAACGAATACATCAACTGGCGTGAACTTGAATGTTGAGAATCGTCTGGTCATTTTTGCTCCCTCCAAAGGAACTTTTTAGTTAATCCAGAACCAGCCATAGAAACGAATTGGCAGCCCCGCAAAGATTTCTGATTTATGATATTAGCAAATCTCTGCCGGTTTATCAACATTTTTAGGGATAGAATATCGTGTATGGATGCTTGGTTTCCAGTAGATTTAACACGGGAATTGCGGCAAAAATAACTTGAACTGGCGGAAGAAAAGTCTTAAATATGGCTTGATGTCCGTTTTACGGAATTTCGGTAAGGAGTTACAAAATGACTCTCAAAGACATTTGGGCCGGAACAAGTAGTTGGCTGCGTTCTCATAAAATATACAGACGCGCAGACCCTCATCCCGAGATCGATGAGGAAGGCCTGATCAGTCAGGATGATGATTCAATCGAGCAGGCTGATACCGCCAACCAGCCGGGTGGGCCCGAAAGCAATAATGTTGTTGTCAAAGCTGTCCCGCCGGTGGACAGGCAATCCGCTATGGGACGCCCCGCGGCGGAATCGCTCGAAAAACTCCAGGAAGGTTTCGATAAGCTCGTCAACCAACTGCAGGGTATTAACGAGCATTTGAATCGCCAGGCCGACCAGCATGAAGTTTTGATGAACCGGATTAAAGCACTGCCGGAATTGCTCGAAAGCTTTCCTGCCATGGTGGAAAATCAAAAGCAGGTCACCGAGCAGCTTCTTGAGCAGCTCAGGGCGGCAGCGGCCAAAAATGAGCAGTTTATCGATGCTGTTGATAAAATCCCGAGTGAAACCGCCAGGCAAACCGATGCCCTAATCAATATCGATCATCAGCTTGCCGCCGCTGCCGATATCGATGTCCAGATGGCGGAGAACTTCAACAACTTTAGCCAGACTCTGGACAAACTCGACCAGAGCACCAACAGCCAGACGGACGGCATTTTGCAGATGAGTAAGACTTTTGCCACCAGCGACAGATACCTCAAATACATCATATCCAAACAAAGCAAGCGTTTTATGTGGATTTTTATTACCGCTGTTAGTGTTTGTTTTGTTGTCATTTTGATTCTCACCGGCATTATTATTTATTTGAATGTCTAAAACTTTACTCGTGCATTGAAAAAGCACCACTTCGTTTTTACCCCGTGAGTATGGACGGCCTTTTCGGCCTGTCTCATAGGGTAAATTCCAGCAGAAATTTTTATGAAAATCAGGTGCATACAATAAAAAAGTTGAAAAACAATTCTGTTTCGTTAAACTGCACTGGCTTGGCCATGCCATAGGCAGGACTATTTTGTATGTAAATTGCGTTGTAACGGCAGTAAAAATCGAAAGGAGCAAAGAAAGTGAAGATTCGTAAGAGCATTTTTGCACTTTTAGTGCTGGGTTTTATTTTTGCCTTTGGCTCGGCAGCAATGGCGGCGGAAGGCACGCAGGCAGGCCAGGCCGGCGGGACTTGGGTCTGGTGGATCGCGCCGATCGGGTCTCTGCTGGCCCTGGGTTTTGCCTTCTATTTCTATAAGAAGATGATGGAAGCTCCTGAAGGCACTGAGAAAATGATCGAAATTGCCCGGCACGTGCGCGAGGGCGCCTATGCCTATCTGTTCCGGCAATACAGTGTAGTAACGCTGGTATTTATTATTCTGTTGGCGATTTTTGCCTTCCTTGCCTACAAAGGCGTCCAGAATCCGTTTGTGCCGGTCGCGTTCCTGACAGGCGGATTTTTCAGCGGCCTGTGTGGATTTCTGGGGATGAAGACGGCCACTAATGCCTCGGCGCGAACCGCTCAGGGTGCCAGCAAGAGCCTCAACAGCGGCCTGCAGGTCGCCTTCCGCTCCGGTGCGGTGATGGGGCTGGTCGTCGTGGGTTTCGGCCTCTTCGACATCTCAATGTGGTATCTGATTCTGGATAAGGTCGTCTATACGGCCCAACACATGGCAAACGGGCTGACGCTCTGGGGGCTGCAGCTTGTCAAACCCGGGATGGAAGTCGAGCATAAGCTCGTGGAAATCACCACAACCATGATTACATTCGGTATGGGTGCTTCGACCCAGGCGTTGTTTGCCCGTGTCGGCGGCGGTATCTATACGAAGGCCGCCGATGTCGGAGCCGACCTGGTTGGTAAGGTCGAGGCGGGGATTCCGGAAGACGATCCGAGAAATCCCGCTACCATAGCCGACAACGTAGGCGATAACGTCGGCGATGTGGCCGGCATGGGCGCCGACCTTTATGAAAGCTACTGCGGCTCGATCCTTGCGACCGCCGCTCTGGGTGCGGCACTGACGCTGGGTTCTCTGCCGGAAGGCCTGACTCCGCTAAAAGCCGTGCTGGCGCCGATGGTCGTAGCCGGCCTCGGCATTCTGCTTTCCATCGCCGGGATGTTTATGGTCCGGTGCAAAGAGGATGCTAATCAGAAGAATCTCCTCAGAGCCCTGCTGATCGGTACGCTGGGCAGTTCCGTTTTAATCATTGCCGCTGTTGCGGTCCTGGCAGGCTTTCATTGGATCACCTGGGGTGTCTTTGGCTCGGTTATTTCAGGTCTGGTGGCCGGTGTTATGATTGGACAATTTACCGAATACTATACTTCCGACGAATACAAGCCTACCAGGGGTATCGCCGATCAGGCCAATATGGGCCCTGCCACTACTATAATCGACGGTTTAGCTACAGGCATGTACTCAGCCGGCCTTCCGGTTATCACGATTGTTATTGGTATTCTCTGTGCGTTTGGCTTCGCGGGAGGCTTTTCGAACATCGCGATGGGTCTTTACGGCATCGGCTTTGCGGCAGTGGGAATGCTCGCCACTCTGGGCATCACGCTGGCAACCGACGCTTATGGCCCCATCGCCGATAATGCCGGCGGTAACGCCGAGATGAGCGGTCTGGGACCGGAAGTTCGCAAACGCACCGATGCTCTGGATTCTCTCGGTAATACTACAGCGGCAACCGGCAAAGGTTTCGCCATCGGTTCGGCGGCCCTGACAGCCATGGCACTTCTGGCCGCCTATATCGAAGAGATCCGGATATGGATCGGCCGACTGGCCAATGAAAGTGCCGATGGAATCTATCAGGTCGGCAGTATTGTGTTCTCAGGCAAAGATGGCGTTGCCGATGCCATTAACGTCAAGACCGCCTCGATGGCGGATTTTGTCGAGGCCTACAACCTCACGATTATGAACCCGAAGCTTATCGGCGGCATCTTCATCGGCGCGATGATGGCCTTCGTCTTCAGCGCAATGACTATGAAGGCGGTCGGTCGAGCGGCCGGTGCAATGGTAAACGAAGTTCGCCGGCAGTTCAGGGAAATTGCCGGTATTATGGAAGGCACAGGCAAGCCTGACTACGCACGCTGTGTTGCTATTTCCACCAAGGGGGCCCAGAAGGAAATGCTTCTGCCGTCCCTGCTGGCGATTATAGTCCCCGTTGTGACCGGCCTGCTTCTGGGCGTCGCGGGCGTGATGGGTCTTTTGGTCGGCGGGCTTACAACCGGTTTTGTCCTCGCTATCACGCTGAACAATGCCGGTGGCGCATGGGACAACGCCAAGAAGTACATCGAGAAAGGTGCTCACGGCGGCAAAGGCTCCGAGGCACACAAGGCCGCCGTCGTCGGCGACACGGTAGGCGACCCATGCAAGGATACTTCCGGTCCGAGTTTGAATATTCTGATCAAGCTGATGACAATGGTTAGCGTAGTCTTCTCAGGCGTTATAGTAAAATTCGCTCCTGTTATCAGCGGCTGGCTCGGCCTCGGCGGGCAATAATTGATGCTATAAACATATTAAAATTATCACGAGTTTTATAAGGGGCAGCTTGAATGGCTGCCCCTTTTCATTTGATAAATACGTACGTGAAAATTTTTTAAAAATTTAAAAGACCTCTTGACAAATGTATATCATAGGCTATACTAAAATAATAAAAGCTGTCATTCTGAGCGCAGCGAAGAATCTGGGTAACGATGGCCAGATGCTTCGCCTTCGGCTCAGCATGACAAACTATTAAAGAGAAAAAATAGCAATATTGTAAATAAGGACCCGATAATCATTAGTCAGGGAGCCGGGTCGCCCGATTATACTACTGTGAAAAAGGCCTGTGTCCGCTTCCTGATGTTATGCCGAAAGTGGCAGTAGCTTTGAATATTTAGAAAAGCTATGTGCATTGTTGGTCTAACATCAGGAGCAATGAAATGAAGGAACAGGTGAGTTTTGAAGAAGTTTTGGAGCTATTTGAGTCGTACGGCTGGAAGCTTCAAAAAATCTATGAGCCGTATCGGGTATTCATAAAAAAAGGTGAGTTGCCCTGGCTTATCCCGGTACATGATAAGAAAGTAGATGCCGAATATGTCAAGAAATTCAAAGAATTCCTCAAAGAGCGGGGCGAAATCTAAGAAGCTTGCAAAACCTTTCAAGGAGTCTGTTTTGCGTAAAGCCAAAAAGATTGTGGCCGATTATCGTATCATGCTCGAGAGAAACGAGAAGTTAGGTTTCATCGGCAGTGCCGTCGAGCTGCCTACCGTCTTTGCAGATGCCAGGACACCTGAGCAGTGTTATAAGGCGACTGAAGAAGCGCTGATGGTCGCGGTTGCGACAATGATAGAGTGCGGCCAAAGACCGCCACAACCGGCATCGGCGGGACTTCGCACCGAGCAGGTAAATGTCAGATTGACCGCCGAGGAGAAACTTTTGTTTGCCAATGCGGCGATGAATCTCGGATTCAAGGGCGTCTCTGATTTTATTCGCAACTCGGCCCTCGATCGGGTTCTGTCCAGCCGTTAAGATTGTTTTTTTGTAACAGCACTTTCAATATTGATTTTATTGACGTTATTGTCTAATATTTGTAATCTATCAGGGTGGCCGAACGGGCCGCCCTTTTTTATTGTAGATTGTTGTAAGGATGTAAAATTTTGGCGAAAAAGAGAAGTTCAAAGGAAAAAACCTTTGCTTTAGCTGCGGCGAAAATTGCAGCCGAGCGGCATTGCGGCGATATCGTGGTTCTGGATTTGACCGGCATGTCGCCGGCGACCGATTATTTTGTGATTGCCACCGGCACGAGCAACCGGCAGATGCGCACCGTGGCCGATGAAATTTCCCAGGCCGCTAAGGAGCAGAATCTGCAGCGTTTCGGCAGGGCCGGCTATGAGCAGGCACGCTGGATTTTGCTCGATTATATAGATATCGTGATCCATATCTTTGATAGTGAATATCGCGACTATTACGATTTGGAACTGCTCTGGGGAGACGCCAAAAGATTGAAAATTGATTGATCGATTTATATGAAACCTGCTATTGACATACTCGAAGAGCGGATTAGTACAGCGATGGCTGTCGGCACCGGGATAGAAAATTGTGCGGCTATTGTTCGGCCGGCGACGGATGCGAAGTTCGGTGATTATCAGGCCAACGGCGTAATGGCATTAGCCAAGCAAATTAAAACAAATCCCCGTAAACTCGCCGAGCAGGTTGTCGAGAAAATAAATCTCAGTGACATTTGCGAGCCACCGGAAATTGCGGGGCCGGGTTTTATTAACCTGCGATTAAAACCGGACTTTATCGCCGAAAGACTGCTCGATATCAACAAAGACTCTTCCAATCTCGGTATCGAAAAAACCGCAAGGTCTAAGAATATCGTTGTTGATTTTTCTGCACCAAATATCGCCAAACAGATGCACGTCGGCCATTTGCGAAGTACTATCATCGGCGATTGTATCTGTCGGATGCTTGAATTCTTCGGCCACAAAGTCATCCGCCAAAACCATATCGGCGACTGGGGCACACAATTCGGCATGCTTTGTGCGCTCTTTGATAAAAAATTAGTGTCAATGAGTGGCGGTATTGAAAATATGAAGCTTGTTTCTTCGGAAGAAATATTAGGGGAACTTGAAGAATTCTACAAAGAAGCTAAAAAACTGTTTGATTCAGACCGGGGCTTCGCTAAAACAGCCCGGGCTGCTGTTGCCGGACTACATTCCGGAAAAGGTATATGGCGTACTCATTGGGATAGCATCGTAAAATACTCAACAAGACACTATGAAGAGATATACAGAAACCTTAATGTAACCTTAACGTATAAAGATGTTCGGGGTGAGAGTGCATACAATGAAGACCTGCCGAAAGTTGTTGAGGAGCTTCAGGAAAGCGGTCTTGCCGTTGAATCGGATGGGGCGGTGTGTGTGTTTCCGCCGGGATTTAAGAACAAAGAAGGTGAGCCGCTGCCGTTTATTATTCAAAAGTCAGATGGTGCTTATCTTTATGCCACAACAGATCTGGCGGCGATTCGTTATCGCGTCAATGAGTTAAAGGCCGATTCAATTATTTATGTCACCGACTCGCGGCAGAAACTGCATTTCGAGATGCTGTTTGCGGTTGCCCGCATGGCCGGCTGGGCCGGTGACGACGTGGAACTTAACCACGTGATGTTCGGTTCTGTTTTGGGTGAGGACGGCTCGCCGTTGAAGACCCGCTCCGGCGAAAACGTGAAACTCAAAGAGCTGCTCGACGAGGCGGTCGAACGAGCTAAGCAGGTCGTCGAAAAAAAGAATCCGGAGCTTTCTTCGGACAAAAAAGAGCAGATCGCCAAAGCAGTCGGGATCGGAGCTGTCAAATATTCGGATTACTCCAACAACCGCACGAGCGATTATGTCTTCAGTTTCGACAAGATGTTAGCGATGGACGGCAATACGGCACCATATATGCAGTACGCCTATGCCCGGATAAAATCGATCGAGCGAAGGGCGCAGAAGACCAAGGATGTGGATATTGAGACGGAGCTTGCCGGTGTGACAGAACTAAATTTAGCCGAGTCGGCGGAGCTGGACCTGGCAAAATACCTTATTCGCTATGGCGAGGCGATACAGGCGGCCGTTGCCGACTACAGGCCGAACTATCTGACGGCTTATCTTTACGAGCTTGCACAGAAGTTCAGCGCGTTTTATACGAATTGTCCCGTCCTCAAAGCCGGATCGGACCAAAGGCCCACGAGACTATTGCTCTGTGATTTAACCGCAAGAACTATTAAGCATGGACTCAGCGAACTGCTGGGTATTGAAGTTGTTGAGCAAATGTAATGAAAAGAGGCTAAAAACTTATTTGGAGGTCAGTATTGTTGGTAAATATCGGTTGGCTATCCAATATAAGCTGTTGAAGCTTAAAAAGTATGTTATAATCCGATATTTTGGAGATTATAAGAGATGGCTTATTCGCTCGAACAGAGAATACCTAAAGATAAGCTTGTGGACTTCTGCATAAGGAACCATATACGGAAACTGTCGGTTTTCGGCTCTTCGGTTCGAGGCGAGTTGCAGACAGATAGTGATATCGACCTTTTGGTAGAATTTGAGCGGGATCTCACGCCTGGCCTTTTTTCGATTGTCAAGATGGAGATGGAACTGACAAAAATGCTTGGAAGGAAGGTTGATTTGCGGACTCTTGAGGATTTAAGCCGGTATTTTCGTGACGAGGTAGTACAGAATGCCAAACTTCAATATCATGCGTGAAGACAATATAAGGTTGCGACACATGCTGGATGCCGCTTTGGAAATCCAGCAATATGTTCAATCTTCAACACGAGAGGATTTGGACGAGGATCGGAAGCTGGTTCACTCGCTTGTTCGTCTTTTTGAAATTATTGGTGAAGCAGCAAACCAGGTGTCCCAGGAGCTTCGTGATGGCCTTCCGGAGATTCCATGGTCTGTCATCATCGGCATGCGGAACAGGCTTATTCATGCCTACTTTTCAATCAATCTAGACGTTGTATGGCGCACCTCAACAGAAGATATCCCATCGATTATTATTGAATTGAAGAAACTGCTTAATCAAGCTTAAGAAAACGGATTTACCTATGTGAGAACATCTTTGTGGTTATAGAATATTTGGGAATAAAAATGTCATGAAAATTGTCCAGGGAAAGTTTAGCGTAAGCACGAAAAACCGTAACCAGATGGTTGATATCACCAGTCAGGTTCAATCATTTGTCGGTGAATCCGGTATTTCCGACGGCGATGTAATCGTCTATTGTCCTCATACGACGGCCGCGATTACTATTAACGAAAACGCCGATCCGTCCGTCCCGCATGATATACTTTTAACTCTGGAAGAATTGCTTCCCCCCAATCGCCCGGGCTATCGGCATTTTGAAGGCAACTCCGATTCACATTGTAAAAGTACTCTGGTCGGTTGCAGCGAACAGATCCTGCTAAAGGACAAATCCCTGCAACTCGGCACATGGCAGGGTCTTTTTTTCTGTGAATTCGACGGCCCACGCAATAGAAAAGTAATCGTCCAGGTCCGTGGAGAATAATAGCCTCTCCAGGCGAAACTGCCCGGGCCAGCAGGCTTAATAGAATGCGTAAAAAAGGCGAGGTGGTGGTTCCGGCTGGGGGGGAGACCGGTGGACCACGCTGCCTCGCCGAGGTTTGTAAGCCGCTATAGCAGCATTATTTCGCTGATTCGATTAAAATAAACGCCCCATTTCAAAGAACGACAAAGGATATTATTTCACAGAAATCCTGTCAAGGAAAAAATAAAAGAGCATAAAGACGCTCCCCATAGTATTCCTACACCTCACATTATACAGGACAGTATATAATTAAAAGCGAAAAAAAGCAAGTATAAAATCGCTTTTTTTGATGTTTTTCTGAACATTATGCCCTCTGAGCCAAAATTCTATAACTTAGCACCCTGAATACTTGTGCTTGTCGTTATCAGTCTGATGCTTTTTGTGGACAGGATGACAATCTCACATCATAACGCTCCCCATGGCCTTATTGCTTTGGTAGTATCAAGGCCCACAGAAATCAGGATTTACAACAACAAATTAAAACACATATATAAAATCGGTATAGCACGTGAATTAGCTTTATAAAAAAAATCCGATAAAACTTCCACTGATATCACTTTTTTATGCTGGCAAAAATGTTCTCTGCCTGATATTTTCATTATATCATTGTTTTTATGGTGGATTACACTCTTCATATTTGATGAATTGTTTATTGTTCTTTTATGGCAAAAATTTCTGAAAGAATAAAAAATTTAGAAGAGACCATCGCTTCTGCCTGTGCCCGCTCGGGCAGAGAACTGCGTGAAGTCAAGCTTGTTGTTGTGACAAAATCCGCGGCTATTGATGCCATTGAAAAGGTAATTCGACTGGGCTTTACGGAACTGGGAGAGAATCGGGTTCAGCAGCTCAAGAAGGTATCTGCACAGATAGCCGGCATTTTACAGGGTAATAATGGCAATTCGGCGCTGCTCAAGAAGGTCAAATGGCATATGATTGGTCATCTTCAGCGCAATAAGGTCCGGCAGGTCTTACCTATAGCATCTCTGATCCATTCGGTGGATACACTTCGGCTGGCCGAGGAAATCAACAATGCAGCGGCAAAACTGAACCTGTTTCCGAAGGTACTTTTACAGGTCAACACTTCCAACGAACCGCAAAAATACGGCGTTCCGGTCGGAGCAGCCACGCACCTGGCCGAGCAGATGGAAACTTTATCGAACTTGAGACTGGTTGGCCTGATGACAATGGCCCCTTTGACTCGTGACAAGGGTGTTGTTCGAGCTTGTTTTATTCGGGCGGCAGAATTATTTGCTGAGATGCGCGGAGAAAAAATTGTTGGCTCGCATTTTACGGAATTAAGTATGGGTATGAGTTCGGACTATGAAGTTGCTGTCGAAGAGGGAGCGACCATTCTTCGCATCGGCTCGGCAATTTTTGCCGGTTAAAAACGAAAAAAATCATCAGAAAATACAAAGTGCCCCCCTTATCATGCCGAAATTTAGCTTATGGATAATGAATTATCGTTAGTTAGCGATATTCTGCGAATGGCAGTCCGATAACATAGTAACCAAGCGGGCGGCCGCCTGTTCAAGGTCTGATAAAGCTAACAGAAAATAAATAATATGGATAAAGTAGAATCACATAGTTTTCTTGAGCTGGAGAAAAACTTTATTGATGTTCTGTACCTAACGAATCAAGGTCAGATGCCGCTTGAAATAAAACAGCTTCTCAACCAAAAAAAGCTGTCTTACCGTGTTCTCTTGATCGAAAGGTTTTCCGAAGTTCGCGACAGACTTGATTTGATAGGAACCGTCATTATCGATATGAAAGACACTAACTCCTCGCAGCAGTTGGTTCAAATCATCGAGTCCCTCGAGACGAAACATGTTGGCGTAATTCTACTTGCAGACCAGACAAAACTGCCTGAAGAAAGTTCTTCTCTGTTATCGTCAACGACCAGTTTATCTATGGGCGAAACTTCGGAGGTTGTTTCTCTTGATGAACTGTGGGTAAGAGTCAGTGCCAATCTTACATATCGTAAAAAAAATTCCAAACGAGCAGTAAAACCTGCGACTCCATCGAGGCAGGTACAAGCAACTTATAAAAACAAGCTGGCAGAACAAATAGATATGGCGAAGGTATTATTAGATAATCTTGCGGAGCAGCTTCGTTTAGCCGGTCTTGTCCAGAAGGATTTTTTGCCAACCAATCTGCCTCAAACCGACAAGTTGCGGTGGGCTACAATATTTTTGCCGGCTGAGTGGGTTTCGGGAGACATTTATGATATTGTTCGCGTCGACGAAGAGCATATTGGTTTCTATTTAGCTGATGTAGTTGGTCATGGAATGCCTGCGGCACTGTTGACAATCTTTCTAAAACAAGCTCTGGTTATGCGTAAGACCGTTGAGAACAACTATCGTATATTCTCGCCGAGTGAGGTTGTTAAGAATCTCAATATACGGATGGCAGCACAGAAACTATCCGGTTATCAGTTTGCCACCTGTTGCTATTGCCTGTTGAATATTAAGACATTAGAGCTCACATACGCCAGGGCCGGGCACCCCTACCCCGTCCTTATCAGAGCCGGGCAGCCGCCTGAACAACTGGAAATACGAGGCTCACTGCTGGGAGTTTTTGAACAGGCTGAATTCCCTCAGCGGACGATACAACTCCAACCCGGCGACAAATTGCTTCTGTATTCCGACGGTGCCGACTCCCTGATTGGTGGTTTTAACGACCGGGCCGGCTTCTGTTTCACGAAGGAATTTCAGGAAATCAAACATATGCCCATTGCTGAGATGTTGGACGTATTCAACTCGCATATCCAGAATCAGAATATTGAGCAGGCTGAAATTGACGACATTACAATGGTCGGCCTCGAAATCCAGAAGTAAATTCAAAGTCATTATATTTATTTGACGATTTGTAGCATACCTCGAAGTCAGATCGATTAATTCTTACCACACCAGTTGCTTTGTATTGCCGGGCGGTTAACTCTGCCGGTAAAAAAGTAATCAATAACATGCGGTTTGGTAAAAAGGTGCAATAAAAGAAGAGGCGAGGTTCATACCTCTGGGTCTATAAAGTTTTTTGCAACGTCTTGTAAAAAATGAGCTTACGTAACTATTTAAAATCAAGAAAGGTCAAGGAATCTGCCGAAATTATTAATGATGAGAGAAAGGTGGAACAAACAAGGTGAGGAGTACGCCCCAATTTTGGGGGTTTTTGTTCGTGAAATACGTATTACTTTCAGCTTTTATGATACTGGCCTTATTACCTCAAGGAGTCTTAGCCCAGCAATTAATGTCGAGTAATCCTGATGAATCATCCGATAATATCTTTGATATGAGCATTGATGAGCTCATGGAGGTAGATATTAGAACCGGCAAACCGGGATGGTTTGGTACACAACTCGAACAACTTGCATTTAAACCGTACATTCATGGATATGCCGCGGCCATATATAGAAACCGCGATTTTAATCGCGGCGGGCGGATTGATACATTCGATATGCACTATTTTAATATAATTGTCGGCACAAATGTCGGAGACATAATCGCTGGAGAAGTATTGCTGGAGTACGAGCATGGTGGAGATGACATGGGGGTTCGATACGGTATAATCGACTACAAAATAGCTGATCCGGTCATTCTGCGGATAGGTAAGTTCCTGGTCCCGGTGGGAAGATTCAACGAGTACCTCAGCCCGGAATACGCCAATAAACTACCCGACCGACCTTATTGCCTTTTGCAAATTGTTCCAATAGTGTGGGCCGAAACAGGTGTGCAACTAAGAGGTGAATACGAACTTCCATCTGATCGATCGTTGAACTACGCATTCTATGTGGTCAATGGATTAGAGCAATCTGCTAATTCTGACGGCTCAGTCGGAGAGGGAGGCAGTATCCGAAGTATGCGTCAGAACGACAGAGACAGCAATAACAGTAACAAGGCCTGGGGAGGCAGAATAGGATTCAAGCTTATAAAAGAATTGGAAATTGGTGCTTCATACTACACAGGGGCATATACCATTGATGGTAATCAGGATCTTTCTATCATGGATTTCCACGCCGAGTATAAGAAAAAGGAACTTACTCTCAGAGGAGAATATGTACGGGCGGACCAACAGACAAGTGGATCAGATCTAAAGAAGGATGGATTTTATGCAAGAAGCAGCGTATCGGGTCAACTCGTTCTTTGAACCTGTTATAAGATATGATCAGGCTGATTTGGATGATGGTTCAGAGCATAATATTAAAAGAAGCACGATTGGACTGGTTTATTATCCAAATCCGACATTACATCCGATGTTCAATTTCAAAATAAGTAAGAGCATTGTACATGACGATGGTACCGGCGACCGAGAGGACGAGTTCGTAGCCCAATGTGTTATAGGTTTCTAAAGAATCTTGGGGATTGCATAATAAAATGCTTTGGCAAAGGAAAAGTATAAGAATTGGGGGACACATGGCGACAATTACCGTGCTAACAGCAATATGCACAATGCCGCGCATTTCGATGGCCGGTGCCAACTCAGCTTCTTCCCATGAATACCGACTCAAAGCCGCTTTCATGTACCAATTCGTCAATTTCGTTGATGGTTGGAAATTCCAAAAAGAGACCAACGAAGATAACAGAAATAATTCAGGAAGTGACAAACCGATTTTATTAGGTGTTATCGGTGAAGACCCGTTCAGAGATGCTTTTATACTGCTGAAGGACAAGACAGTCAGGGATAGAAAGATCACTATCAAGCGTTTCAAGGGACTTTCCAAGCTTAAAAGTCAGGACAAGAAAATTAAGCTACATCCTGATATTGAAGACATAAAGAAGTGCGACCTGATATTCGTATGTTCTTCGGAGCAGCAATATATCGGTGAGATTCTTGATCCGATTAGAAACGAGAGCATTCTCACCATTTCTGAAATACAAGGCTTTTTGGAAAAAGGTGGCGTCATTAATTTCATCATAGAAAAGAGCAGGGTACGCTTTGAAGTCAACGTCGCAGGTGCCAAACGGGCGAATATGATAATCCGATCTAAACTCCTGAGATTGGCTAAACGGATAATTAAGGATGACGAAGTAGAGGAAACATAGAAGTCAAGACAAAATCCCCAGCTTGCATTTCGATTCAAGGCCATCACATTTTCAGACTTCTCTGCGTCAGGGGTATCAGAAACCTGTGGCGACGATGTGTTTGCGTTTGACAAATAACCCTACACTCTTAATGGCTTTGAGCGGCTTCAGGCGGTTTCAATAAATACACAGATAGGTCTTAGCGGCATTGTTTTGTGGGCTATAAATTTCAATTTAAATCGTTTTGTCTGGTCTAAAATAGCCCTTGAGGAGCATTTTCCACGGTTTTTCGAATGAGTCAACGAACGGGAAATTACTTGCAAAAACGTCCCCTGTAGTTATACTTTGGTCTCAACTTCGGTATGCGTTGTACGTGATAAGTAACGCGAGCGGCAATACGCAGTACGAGTTTATCAAAAAGGAATACGGCGATGGCGTACAAAGACATCGACTTAAAGAAGATAAAAGAACTCATTGAAATAATGAAACAAAACGGGCTTGAGGAGCTTGAAATAAAGCAAGATGATGACAAGATTTATCTCAAGCGTTGTCAACCTCAACCCCCCCAGGCCGTGACCGCTTTGCCGATAATGAAACAGGAATTCGGCACTGCTGCTGCAGTGCCTCAAGGCGCCGAGTCTTTGAGTCGGCCCGGCGCTGAGCAATCCGCTCCGCATGAAGAGGACTTAGTTGAGATAACATCACCTATCGTTGGGACTTTCTATGCGAAATCCAGCCCTGATTCAGAGCCTTACGTCGAAGTTGGCTCGCAAGTCGGACCGCAAACTATCGTTTGTATTATCGAGGCAATGAAAGTTATGAATGAAATAAAGGCTGAAGCCAGCGGAACGATTGCCGAAGTGCTTATAACCGATGGCCAGGCTGTTGAATATGGCCAGGTACTATTTAAGGTCAGGCCCGACTGATTAGAATGCACCGTGCGTAAGAAGCCGCACGAGAAGCGAGAACATGTTTTCAAGAATACTGATAGCAAATCGTGGTGAAATAGCGCTGCGTATCATTCGTGCCTGTCATGAGCTTGGTATCGAGGCAGTGGTGGTTTATTCCGAGGCCGACAAAGAGGCCCCATACCTGCAGTTCGCTGATGAGGCCGTATGTATAGGCCCTGCCGACTGTGCAAAAAGTTATCTCAATATTGCGCGTATTATAAGTGCCGCTGAGATTACGGATGTTGAGGCGATACATCCCGGCTATGGCTTCTTGGCTGAGAACATTGAATTTGCCGAGATATGTCGGGAATGCGGAATAACTTTCATCGGACCACCTGTTGAGGCGATGCGATTACTCGGTGACAAGGTCCGCGCCCGCAAACTGGCACATCAGGCACAAGTGCCGATTGTGCCCGGCTCTGATGGGACTATCGAAGAAGACTCAAAGGCACTTCAACTGGCAAATGATATGGGATACCCGGTGATAATAAAAGCTGCTGCCGGTGGAGGCGGACGCGGCATGAGAATTGTTCACAACGACATTTCTCTGCGGTCGGCATTTAATGCAGCACGTGCAGAGGCTGAAGTCGCCTTCGGTAACGGTAGCGTGTATCTGGAAAAATATATAGTTGAGCCCAGGCATGTCGAGGTCCAGGTGATGGCCGACAGTAAGGGCAACGCAATACACTTTTTTGAAAGAGACTGCTCCATCCAGCGAAGACATCAAAAAATGATTGAGGAGTCGCCTTGCTTTGTTCTGGATAAACGTACCAGGGAAGAACTGTGCGGAGCTGCATTGAGGATTATAAAGGAGGCTAAATATGTCAATGCAGCGACAGTCGAGTTTCTTTTAGACAAGGATAAGAAATTTTACTTCATAGAGGCAAATACGCGAATACAGGTCGAGCACCCCGTTACAGAGATGGTTACAGGCTATGACCTGATTAAGTGTCAACTGAAAATCGCGTCCGGAATGCCTGTTAAATTGAGTCAAAGAAATATCCGGCAGTCCGGCGTTGCTATCGAGTGCCGGATAAATGCCGAGGACCCTGAGAATAATTTCGCTCCCTCACCGGGTAGGATTACGCGATACATTCCACCCGGTGGTCCCGGAGTTAGAGTCGATTCACATGTATATCAGGGCTGTGTTATCTCTCCTACTTACGATTCGATGATTGCCAAGCTTATTGTCCATCAAAAGACGCGAACCGAAGCCATTGCAACAATGAAGAGGGCCTTGCAGGAATTTGTCGTTGAGCCGATCAAAACAACAATTCCCATCTGTCTGGATATCCTCTCACATAACCAATATGTTAAAAACCAGGTCGATACGGGTTTTGTCGAACGAACCTTTTAGTCTCGTCGCCCGTGATCCGTGACTTGTCATTCCCGATAAGGCGGGAATCCGGTCCTTTTCTTGAAACTCGCACTCTCCCACTAAGAAAGAAAAATTTAGGCTGTTATCTCGCGATGGTTTTCCAAAAAAAGGCTGAGGAAAAACGCTTGCATAAGACAAAGAGGCACCTTGCCGCAAGCAAAAAAACCTCAGCCTTTATTTATAAATACTATCGTTCGCTGAATCCGAGTTCAACAGTTTTTTTCGTTCCGCCTAAATCTCCGTACACAGGACGAGCATTAAGAGCACAGCAAACTCGGGGAACGTATCGAGAATAAAAGATGGAGCGGCGCATAATAAAGATAGGCGCTCCTGAAAACAGGATTATATACGCGGTATATATGCGTTTGTCCTAACGCCCCGGGACAATGATCTTTTTTACCCGGTACTTGGACCCATGCATTCCGCATCAAAGCTTGCCCTGAGTACAGCCGAAGGGGTGCGGAATGACAAGACACGGGTCACAAGTCACGAGCGACGGGTCACGGTTGCTCAAGAGCGATTAGGTCTTCGTAAGTTTCACGTTTTCTGATAACGGAGAAATTTTCGCCGTCAACGAGGGCTTCAGCGGCTCGGCCGCGGGCGTTGTAATTGCTGCTCATCGTAAAGCCATAGGCACCGGCGGTGAAGACACAGATCAAGTCGCCTCGTTTGACCGGCGGCAGTGCTCTGTCCTTGGCAAAGAAATCCGCTCCTTCGCAAATCGGTCCGACCACATCGACGACCTCGGTGCCTTCCACTTGCAGATTCTTATCACGTTGAGGCGGAACAAAATTTTCATTCACCTTCGCAGGCCAGATGAAATGGAACGCATCATACAATGATGGACGAATCAAATCATTCATTCCCGCATCAACAACGACGAAATTTTTTCTCCCTCCCTGCTTGGTATAGATAGTACGGGTGAGCATGACGCCCGCATTGGCACAGATGCTTTTGCCGGGCTCCAAAATGAGTTTTAGATTTTTGTCTTTGAGCAGCGGCACTATACCTGCCGCATACTCTGCCGCTGAAGGAACTGTGTCGGACTCGTAGTCGGCGCCATATCCTCCGCCTAAGTTAAGAGCCTCAATAGTGTGGCCCTGGCCGCGAAGCCGGTCGATAACGGGCATGATTTTTTCAACTGCTTCAACAAATGGGTCAATCTTTTTGCCGCCTGTGCCCAGGTGGACATGAATTGCGCAGAGATTCACTGTCGGATTGTCACCATAATCGGTAAAGACTTTGACAACTCGTTCTATATCGACACCAAATTTTGTTTCTTTCTTGCCCGTTCTCAGAAAGACGTGTGTTTTCATTTCTACATCAGGATTTACGCGCAGTGCCGCTTTGGTTTTTATGCCGTGTTGTTCAGCTAATTTAATGAGATTTTCCAGCTCTGCTTCCGATTCGATATTGAAATATCCTATGCCGGCTTCGAGTGCTTCGATGATTTCGGTATCGGTTTTTCCGACGCCGGCGAAAACAATCTTCGAAGGCTCGCCGCCGGCCTGCAGAACGCGAAACAACTCCCCGCCGCTGACTACATCAAATCCACTGTCCAGATCAGCCATAAATTTGAGGATATTAATATTGCCGCAGGCCTTGACTGAATAGCGAATAGTAGTTTCAATCTCACTGTATGCCTTTTGAATCTTTTGCAGATGATCGATGAACGTTGCTTTGCTGTAGATGTAAACCGGCGTGCCGACGGCTTCAGCGATTTCCTCAATGCTGACATTTTCAGCAAAGAGCCTGCCGTTTTTGTAGATGAAATGATCCATATTATTTACCGCCTTTTTATCATTCACAAATATAACAAATACCAGTGTAGGTTTAAGCGAATAGTATAAACATTAAAATTTTAATTGCAAGATGACAGTTAGTTCTAATGGATTGGGGTAGTGATTTGCTGTAAATAGCGTGGGTGTTCTATAACCAAAAAAAATGGAAGGTTCCGCCGCAGCGTTAGAACCTTCCATTTTTCGCGTAACCGCTCGAAGCCTTGATTTTTCAATCGCGGCTTAAATAACCGGTGATAACCGGCAGCCTCCCAAAATCCAATGATTCATTGAAGGGCAGGCTTTTGACTAAACTGCTACGCTATTTTTTCTTCTTGGCTTTCTTCTTGGCTTTTTTCTTTGCCGGTTTCTTCTTTGTTGCTTTTTTCTTTGCGGGTTTCTTCTTGGCTGTTTTTTTCTTGGCTACTTTTTTCTTCGCTTTCTTCTTTGCCATTATTGTGTCACCTCCTTTTGGCTCACAAAATCCTTTTATGTTTTTTCGTAACCATCACAACATTTATAACAATAAAAAAATTATGAAGAAAATAAACAAAAAATTAAAAAAATTTATATATTTCTTTATCGTCTAAAAGTTTAGTAATACTTGATAAAATTTTCCATCGTCAATGTTTTACACAGCTTGATATATTGTTTACCATACTCATTGTAAAGTAAAAAATAAATTACTTCTTAAAAATATTATTGTTTTATAATTTTTTGAATGTTCGATTTTCTTTGATTTTACTCTATAATATTTTCAACATAACACAATGCAGTTGTTGAGATTTTTATGGCTCAAAAAAAAATAGTTTTATTTGGTGGCACGTTCGACCCGGTTCATCTCGGACATACCATTGTGGCTGCAGCCGCCGCTGAACATATCGGTGCAGATAAAATCATTTTTATTCCTGCAAAGCGCTCACCACTAAAAGGGTTTTTGCCCAAGGCAGGTGACGCAAATCGATTAGAGATGATAGCTCTTGCTATAACCGGCGAGAAAATATTCGAGGTAAGTGACTGTGAATTGAAAAGAGAAGCACCGAGCTATACTCTTGATACTGTAAGACGGTACCAGGTTGAGAACGGAAGTGGAAGTTCAATCTACTGGCTTGTTGGCGCCGACAGTATCGAAGATTTGGCACACTGGTATAGAACAGCCGAACTGATTGATGAATGCAATTTAGCCGCTATGTACAGAGCCGGCTGCGAAAAGCCGGATTTTGTCAGGTATGAGAGAATCTTGGGCCGTCATCGCATCGAAAAACTTCAGCGAAATATTATCCCGACACCTCTGGTTGATATAAGCAGCACGGAAGTACGAAGCAGATTAGCCGCCGGCCTGGATGTTACACAAATGCTGCACCCAGCAGTACTTAACTACATCCGCGAACATGGCCTCTACGAATCAAAACCAGTAGCGAGCAGTGATTAACATATACGTTATTGCTGTATGTTGTTCTGCCCAACATTCTTTATCAGCCAGTTGTACCAATCAGCCATTCCTTGCCCGCTCTTTGCTGAGATTGGGAAGATTTCGATGTTCCTGTTGAGCCTTCGGGCATCGCTTTTAGCTCGCTCGATATCAAAATCGACCTGTCCCCCCGACGCGAGCAAATCAATTTTATTTATGAGCAGCACTTTCGACTTTGCGAAAATGGCAGGATATTTTGCGGGTTTGTCGTCACCTTCGGCAACGGAAAGCACGACCACCTTGCCGGCTTCGCCCAGCTCGAAAGCCGATGGACAAACAAGGTTGCCGACGTTCTCAATAAGAATTAAATCCAAATCGTTCACAGGCAAATCTTTTAATGCCGTGCTTATTTGAGCCGCAGACAAATGGCACGCGCCTTCGGTGTTGATTTGAACGACAGGTGCTTCTGTTTCTCTGATTCGTTCGGCATCGATATCAGTTTGAATGTCACCCTCGATAACGCCGATTTTTATTTTATCCTTCAGCTCAGTTATTGTTCTGGTCAGAATAGTTGTCTTTCCGGAGCCCGGAGATGAAATCATATTCAGGCATAATTTTTTTCGCTCGGCGAAAAAAAAACTGTTCTCGATGGCAAATTTTTCGTTTTCACTTAAAATTTTTTTTCTAATATTTATTTTTTTCATAATGTTATTCCATTTGAAATTCTATCTCTTCCAACATCAGCGGTGCATCAGGCAATAAATTAAATTCCTCACTTCCACATTTTTTGCATTGTGGTTTCGAGAATTCAATTTGAAAATTCTGGTTACAGTTTTTACATTTCGCCTGCAGAGACTTATGTTCAATTTCTAATTTCACACCCTGACATAGTGTATCTTTGGCAATCACTTCGAAAGCAAAACGCAGTATTTCATCGTTAACGGCATTGAGTTTTCCACAACTGATTTTTGCCGCGACTGGTTTTGCATTCTGCTTTTCAGCCTCGTTTGTTATTTGTGCCAGAAGGCTCTGTGCCACCATTGTCTCGTGCATCAGCATATCCTCGGGAGCTCGCGGCCGTATGGCATTTGTACAATTCTCCTTCCGCCGATTCGGGTGATAAGTTCCACCATGCGAACATCCTGTGTTTGGGTAACTTCTCCTATTATCGTCGCCTCCTTGCCCAACGGATGATTCCGGCAGATTCTCAGGCAATCCTCCGCTGATTCAGGCGATACAAACACGACGAATTTACCTTCATTTGCGACTGTCAGCACATCGAATCCAAGCATATCCGCCGCTGCCTGCACCGTCTTGTTGACGGGAATATCAGTTTCGTGAATTTCTATACTCAGTCCGCTGCTTCTTGTGATTTCGTTAAGCGTCGCGGCCAATCCGCCGCGGGTCGGGTCCCGCATGAATTTGATCCCGTTCGTTTTCCGAAGCAGTTCGCAGGTCAATCCAGCCAATGCCGCACAATCGCTTTGCAGTTGCGATTTAAATTTTATCCCTTCCCGCTGGGAGATGATGGTCATGCCGTGGTCGCCGATTGTGCCGTTGATGATGATTTTATCCCCGGCGGAAATTCTCTCGATGTCTAATTCCACGCTGGCTAATCTTATGCCCACCCCTGCGGTGTTGATAAAAATTCCATCGGCGGCGCCGGCTTCGACCGTCTTGGTGTCTCCGGTCACAATGTCAACTTCACACCGGCGTGCGGTTTCGCCGATACTGTCTAAAATCTTATCAAGCAATTCTATTTCAAAGCCGTCTTCGATTATTAACGACAAGGACAAAGCCACGGGCTTCGAACCGGCGACCGCCAGGTCATTTATCGTTCCGCATACGGCGAGCTTGCCGATATCACCGCCGTTAAAAAACAATGGCTTTACAACATAGCTGTCTGTTGTAAAACACAGCGAGTTCGAAGCGACATTCATATTTGCCGAATCGCCTAATTCAGCGAGAGTTTCATTTTTGAGCTTTGGCAGAATGTGCCGACGTAAAAGATCGTCGGTCAGTTGTCCGCCGCCGCCGTGTGCAAGTAAGATTCTGTCCTTTTTCTCCGTTCCCATCAGTTGTGTCTCTGCTGACCATACTTGTACCACGCTGCACAGGCACCTTCGGAACTGACCATACAGGGGCCGATCGGCTTGAGTGGTGTGCAGCTTTTGCCGAACAAGCCACACTCCGGCGGCTCAATCAATCCACACAAAACTTCGCCGCATAGGCAACCATCCATTTCCTCGCCCGGTGTTTCAGTAATATTAAATTGCTTGAAGGCATCGAATCGGATGTATTTGTTTTTAAGTTCGAGCGTGCTTTTTTCTATCTTTCCCAATCCTCGCCAGTAGCCGTCGGCCAGCTCAAAGCATTCGTCTATGATTTTCTGTGCGACGGTATTGCCCTGCTCAGTCACGACGGCATCATACATTGATTTTAGTTCGGCTTTGCCGGATGATATTTGCCGACATATTTCCGCGAGTCCTTCAAGGACCTGCAGCGGCTCGAAGCCTGCGACTACGCAAGGCCTTTTGAAATCTTCCACAATCCGGACAAAAGCTCCGTAACCGATGATAGCACTGACATGGCCGGGACAAAGAAAGGCATCGATATTATGATTCTTTCCGCTTAGCAATGCCTGCATCGCTGGTACGACAAGTTTGTGCCCACTCAAAATAGTAAAATTATTGGTGGATTCGGCAGCGGCTTCTTTTATTACTACAGCAGTAGCAGGCGCGGTGGTCTCAAAACCAACGGCAACAAAGACAACTTTCTTTTCAGGATTGTCCCTGGCTATTTGCAGTGCATCTTCGCTGCTGAGAACAACTTTGACATTTGCTGTTGCCTGCCTTGTTTCGAGCGAGCCGGTTTTACCGGGCACGCGGATCATATCACCATAGGTCGCAATTATACAATCGTCACGATCCGCCAATTGCAAAACAGCATCGATATAGCCCTGGCTGGTGACACACACGGGGCAGCCCGGACCGGATAAAAGCCGCAGGCCTTCCGGCAGAGTTGACCTTATGCCGTTGCGAAAAATCGAGACCGTATGGGTGCCGCAGACCTCCATGATATTTATTTGCCGGCCCAAAGCTTCGCAGGCGGAGGTCATGACTTTCTGTGCTTTATTGATTCTGTCGAGCATTTTTATATCAGTATATGCGTTAATCAGTATATGCGTTAATGAGTAGTTTATTCCTTCATTCACTTACTTGATTTTAAGTATTTGATAAGGTTTAAGGTCATCCTTCTTAATGATTTTACCTCTTCAAGCAAACCAGCAGCAGATATGTAGCCGAGTTTACCGGCAATCATAACCTGGGTTTCTATCTCGGATAACGAACCCAATGCAACATACAAAAAATGAATATATTCCCTGATGGAGGAACGAGCAGCACCTTCAGCGATGTTACTTGGGAATGACACCGCTGCCCTTCTTAGCTGCGATGTAAGACCGTACATCTCTTCTGCTGGAAATATCTTTGTGGCCTTGTAAATTTGTTCTACAAAACTCATCTCGCGTTTCCAAACATCCAAATCTTTGTGTGTCTTCACAATACCTATCCACTCATCAACTGTTCAACCCATCTACTCATATACTCATTCATCCTGAGACTTTATTCGGTGTATCCATAAATTCATTAATTTCTGAAATGAGCTGCCAGGTCTTTTTCGCTTCCTCTTCATCAACCATTGAGATGGCAAAACCGGCATGGACTAGGACTAAATCGCCTACTTTCGCTTTCGGTAGGAGCGTAGTTTTAGCCTTGAAGCGGTTGCCCATCGCATCAACAACCGCCCTGTCGCCTTCCAACTCAATTATTCTTGCCGGTATCGCCAAACACATAATTCGTCGCTCTTATCCTTCGACCTTACTCAGGACAGGTCTTGTAAATCGTATTTTTTTAAGTCTATATTCTATATTGCCTGTCAGGTTTTCATTCTATTGTCAGATACGTACCGGGTCAATCTTTGGTTTGAACAGGGATTCAGATTCATCTGCTGATGACTTTAATTTGATCGTCATATTTAAAGTGGGTTCCGAGCCAAAGAGCTTGACAGAGCGATAAACAAAGCTATTATATATAACGATGCTTGAAGAAACAAAAAACTGGTTGGATATGGTTGATTATGATATAGACACAGCCAGGCAGATGTTCAAGACAAAACGCTATATCTATGTTATTTTTATGTGCCATTTGGCAATAGAGAAAGCTCTTAAAGCCATAATATGTGAGGAAACTAATAAATTCCCACCAAAAACACATGATTTGATTCTGTTGACTAATCTTGGTAAGTTCGAGTTTCCTGAAGATTTACTAAATTATATCGGAATGATAAACAATGTTGCTGTTGTCACAAGATATCCCGAGGATTTATCAAAACTCGTCTCGAGCTACACTAAAGCGATCGCTCAAGAGTATTTGAACAAAGCACTAAAGGTAATAGAATGCATAAAGCAGGATTCCAGGTTAAAGAAATAATAAAACAATATAAAGAATCTCTTCTGAAATGCGGCGTTAAAGTTGAGCGTTTCATTCTATACGGTTCCTTCGCTCAAGGAAATCCGAGAGAAGACAGCGATATTGATCTGGTGGTTGTATCTGAAAGTTTCGAAAAAATGGATCTTCGAGAAAGGCTGGAGGTATTGGGAATAGGGGCGGCAAGAATTATGAAACCCATTGAAGCAAAAGGCTACACCTCTAAAGAGATCGAATTAGCTCCTAAAATAAGCTTTTTGAGCGAAATAAAAAAATCAGGAATCAACATAAATGTGTAAGATTCAGCACAAGAAATTCTTAGCCAACCTGTAGATATCGTAATGGAAAAAGCTCTCAATCCTTTTTTTTGCAACTATGTGCTTCGCGAGGCTATGTCGTTTTGAAAGATGTCACTTTTCTATCTGTATGAACTTAGGGATTGCATTCACAGATAGTTTATTATACCATGGATGATTTAGCATTATGTGTGATCAAGACGAGATAGGCTTGTTTGTTAGATGGTTCAACAAAAAAAGACGAAACCTGATACTAACGGACTCTTTAGATATCTGGAGATTGCAACAAAATTCAGAAATCAAGAGCTTAATGTACAATTGTTTCGAAATGCTATTTTCACAGGCTTGCATACAATTTTATTTGCCTGTTATGCTGCCTTAGTGAGTAAACATAATATATCTGCTGTGGCAATAACAGTTTTTGGTATCATTCTGTCTGTTCTTGGTTATTTCTACTATCGCGCAGCTACCTATTGGGTCAGATTCTGGGAACAGCGCTGCAGAGATATAAATGATATGGTTAGAGAGAAGGTTGACTTAAAAGTCGACCTTTTTGCGGGACATCAGGTCGGTAAAGATGAGAGGCATCCCCAATAATTAAACATGGAGGGAGAACATTTAAACATCTATCGGTCCAGCGAATTCTTCAGTCTGCACTTTTCGCTTTTTGTATGATATGGTTTATTTTGTTCATCATAGCAGTTTTTCAGTGCGTTGTAAGTAATACAGCTCAGATATGATAAATGCGGTTGTCCATTGGCGGTTTTGGAAAAGCTTTTTTGGATTCTAACACTATTTCTACCGAAATGGTTTTAATTTATAGGGATTATATAAGATTGGAATGGCTGCACGAAGATGATAGTCTACGAGTTACTGGTTGCGAGCGTTGCAGCTATTGCGGCTTGGCCGAGTGAGATTCCGCCGTCGTTGGATGGGACATCGCGATTGAATAGTACGGAAAAGCCTTCTTTTTTCAATAGCTTAACCAAACGATTGATCAAGTACTGGTTACAAAATACGCCGCCGCTCAATACGACCGTGTTTATTTTCGTACTTTCCCTTGCATGTTGAGCCATCGCCAAGAGGGCAGGAGCGAGCGTGTTATGAAATTTGGCGGAGATTATACCAATATCTACTTGTTTTTGCACATCGCTGATAATCTCTCTTGTAGTTATACCCAGGTCAAAGCGGCTGGATTGGCCCGGTGAAAAAGACATCGCGAATTCGTAGTTATCTTCAACATTGTTAGTTGCAATGGCTTCCAGAGCCATCGGCAACTGGGCATCGAAATAGTTATAGCTGCCTAATCCGAGCATTGCAGCGACGGCGTCAAAGACCCGGCCCAGGCTGGATGTCTCTATACAATTAATGCCTTTGTCGAGCTGCTCTGAGATAATCTGCACTTTGTTTGTATCAGGCTCGATGCGTCTCAGAAGCCAGTCGAATTTCTGCAGGGAAAATTTATCGCCGTATGCCTTTTTTAATAATGACAGTGCCGGCCTTATCGCTTCTTTGCCGGCCTTGTCCGCACCAGCTAATTGGTAATAATCCAAATGGCCGAAACGTTCGAATTTCTCCAACGACGCAATCAGGCACTCACAGCCCCATATCGCTCCGTCCGTTCCATATCCGGTGCCGTCGCACACAATTCCGATGACCGGGCTGCTGATTCCGTGTTCGGTTAAAACAGAGGCAACGTGGGCCCAGTGGTGCTGGATGTGAATAATCCTTCGACCGGTCATTGAAAGGGCATATTGTCTCGAAATATAACTGGGATGAAGATCGCAGGCGACAACCTCAGGCTTAACTTCGAAGAGCTTGGCCAAGTGTTCGATTGAGTTGATGTAGTGATGATAGACCTCGGCATCCTCAAGGTCGCCTATGTGTTCGCTGCATATAAGCTGATTTTGTTTTCCAAAACAGAATGTATTTTTTAAATCCGCCCCTGCCGCGAATATATCCTGTAAGCAGGTATCTTCGATAGTAATCGGCGTAGGGACATATCCTCTTGCCCGTCTCAAAATGGCTGGCTCCTGTTCGACAAAATGTATAATGGAGTCATCGACCTGCCTGAAAATTTGCCTGTCATGCATCAAAAAGGCGTCCGCAATGTCTCCTAACCGTTCCAGTGCCGCTTCGTTTTTGCAGATTAAAGGCTCATCAGAAATATTGCCGCTGGTGGCCACCAGAACATTTAGATTCTGCGCAAAGAGTAAATAATGCAACGGGGCATAACACAGCATAAAGCCATAAGTACTTACTCCCTGTGCCACCGATGGAGCTATTGGGCTGTTTTTTCTTTTGGGTAATAAAACGATTGGGCTTTGGGGACTTTTCAAGAGCTGCTCGGCCGTTTCATCGACAACGGCATAATTTTTTATCATTTCAATTGAATTGGCCATCAAGGCGAATGGTTTGTGGTCCCGATTTTTCCGTTCCCGTAATCGTTTCACGGCCCTGTTGTTGAGTGCATCGACAGCTAAATGGAATCCACCGAGCCCTTTTATTGCGACAATCTTGCCGGCCAAAAGTAAATGTGTAGTTTCGGCGATTGCTTTGTCGGTTTGTGTTTGTATTTTTTTGCCTTTGCAGTCTGCCAGCCATACTTTTGGCCCACACCTTGGGCAGGCAACAGGTTGAGCATGGAAACGACGGTCGGTGACATCAGCGTATTGGGCGGCGCATATATCGCACATCTCAAAGACCGACATGGTCGTATTCGGCCTGTCATACGGGATGTTTTTGATGATCGAATACCTCGGCCCGCAATTGGTGCAGTTAATAAACGGATACCCATACCGAAAATCTTTTGTGTCTGCCATTTCCGCAAGACAATCTCGACAGGTTGCAATATCAGCGGTTACCTGCGACAGTGGCGTTCCCTGAGAATCGCTCATCCGGATGAGGAATTTATCCTCGCCCTTTGCAAGCGGTATATCAACCGCGTCACAGGTTCTTATCTCGGCCAGCGGAGGTTTGTCTGCGGGGGATTGGAGCCGGGAAAGGAATTCGGCAATTTTTTGTTCCTTGCCCTGCAATTCGATTGTAACGCCGTTCGTGTCGTTATAGACAATTCCGGCAAGTTGCAGCGCTGTCGCTATTCTGTGCACGGCCGGCCGAAAACCAACACCCTGAACTCGCCCGGTTATAAATATTCTTTGTCTCTTAATCAAAACGCCTGTTTTCTGTCCTTTCGATACCCTTTAATACGCCGGTTCACATCCCAGGTTCCCGAAAAGCATTATAATTTATTGATTCGAAAGAGACAATCTGTGACTACATAATATAATCCGCTAAGCACAGGATGGCAGGAGATTAAAAGCAAAAGTTGCTTGACAATATCAGCTATGGTCGTTAACATAGTTTTTATTCGGGGCCATAGCTCAGATGGGAGAGCGCTTGCATGGCATGCAAGAGGTCGTGGG
>CAZFOQ010000020.1:0-37143 GCA_964520535.1 uncultured Pirellulales bacterium
TTCCAGACATCGGCAAGACAGCATAAAAATATTCAATATTAAAAGGACACAAGGTGTTTATAAGGTTTCCGCAAAATATTCCAACACACCGGCAGTAATAAAAAATCAGCCGGATATAAACATCTACTGCATTAAAAACTCGTGCAATCGTCCGCTCAAGGTTGATAATTGGTATTATATCCGTTCTCGGAGGACCCGCAATAGAAATCCGTTTGACAAAGTTTATCCTGAGCGCAGTCGAATGGGCTCAGGACAGGTTTGCGGGCTAAATATATTTAATGCGATTGTGACCTCGGGCCTATCTCATGGGGTAGAGGAAAGTTTTTTAGCACGCTCTATGGCGATTTTGTATTTTTCTTCGCCGAGGCGACTGATGATTTCCTTCCTTTGGGGGTACATGGTTTTGAATTGACGGCGGTACTGATTTTCAATATCGATTGCTTTTTCATAATGCTCGATAGCCGTCTCATTTTTTTCCATCTTCTCGGCTATTTGTGCCAGGTTGAAATGCAATCTGCCGCAGCCCGGATAACGTTCGACGGCATCTGAGGCGGTCTTGAAAGCTTTGTTCAATAAATCAGCCTGTTGCCCGCCGGTGGATATTTCAGCGTGCTTTAGATAAACTTCTGCCAATCGTTCGAAGTTCTTGAAATCGGAGTTATTGCGTTCGATTGCAGTTTTCAGGCACTTTTCAGCCCGGGTAAGGAGTTCACGACTTTTATCTGGCACCTGCTGGGAATGATACAAATACAGCCGGGCATTTAAAGATGGTGCGACCGGGCTTAAACTATCCTGACCGGCGGCAGAATCCAGAAGGCTGTGAGCATTCTCAAGACGGCCGTAAGAGATGGCCTGGTTTGACTTTTCGATTTTGTCAGTAGTCAAAGCAACCGGAATAAATGCAAAATTCAAAAAGGCCCAACATACAACAAGTGCCGTCACTATGGTCAGTATCTTAACAACAGGAGCGGGTTTTAGAACCAGCTCTCGTTGGGATTTTGCATTGGAACTTACTGCGACAACACAGGCTATTATAGCCCAAAAAGCAATATAAACTCCGGGTTCAAAAATGGCAAAGTCTGTCATGTTATGCAGGATTACACCCAGAAGCCCGCAGAAAAGAACGGCAGCGGTAAGATTTGTCTGAGGTGCTTTGCGTTTGGCTTGTCCGGCAGTATATCCCGGAGCCCCGAAAAGCAAAAAGCTGATAATAAATACGACCATGGCCGGAATGAAGAATCTTGTTATTACATATATGACCACAGCAAGCTCACCTGAGCGTACTGCAGGCATTATTAAGAGTTGAGCAAGCATTAAGCCAAGCCATAAGATAAGCAGGAAAGTTATCATCGGCGTTTTAAAAGGCGACGGTTTCTCTCGAACTTCGGCCGATGAGGCAGAAAGTTTAGGGAAAGCTATTTTCCAAAGCGGAATGATAATCATAGCTAAGAATCCGACAAGGCCGAGCGGACCGTATTGGGTAAGTATACTGAGCGGGAAATTATGTGGATCCGAGACGCTTTCCAGCGCAGAAGCGGGTTTGTAATGAGAGTAAAAACCGGTAAAGTTACCCGGACCGACACCTGTTAGAGAATGGTCGGCATACATCTTTGCTGATGCACGCCAATACTGCCATCGAACGAGCATCGAGTTGCCGCCCGGCAGCCGGTCATATTTTAAGCCATACCGGACAATCACAATGCTGCCTGAGACAGTCAGTAATATACAGGCAATGAAGATAATTTTTTTGTGCCGCCTGAGCCATTTACCAAAGCAAAGGAACATAACTAATAGCGAAACGGCAAAGATTAATCCGATGTTCGCGCCTTTGCTTTTAGTCAGAGCCAGAGCAACAAGAATAACAGCTATTGGAATAGCACAGGCGATATAGTGCCGGGACCTGGATTCGGCGTGGCGATCCCTGAATTTATCAATAAATAGAGCCAGAGCCGCGAAAAAAGACAACAGCAAAAAAGACCCGGCCGAGTTGCGCGTTGTGAAATAAGCACGGATGTTTCCGGCGAAAAGTCTGTGTTCAAAGAAAAAATGCTGAAGAGTATCAGGCTCTATGCCGAGCGGCTCCAGCATGTTTTGTGGATTCTCCTGGTATTGCTCGATCATTGCCTGGTTGCCGGTAAGAAGTTGCTCGATACACTGATAGGCGCTTAGTACGCCCAATGCGGCTATTACAGCCAGAACCAGCTTTACTTTTCCCGGCGAATCCAATATCTGGACCAATAAAACAAAACATAGAAGCGGTGAGATAAACACAACAATATTTGTAATCGCCAGTCGCTTATCCGACGCGGCAAAGCAGGAGATTACTGCAGCAATAAAGAAAAGACACAGCCCGAGTTCTATGCCGGTAGGGCGATAGAGTAATCTCCTGCTACAGATATTCCAGACAATCCAAAGCAAAAAAGAAAAAAACAGGCAAGCCGATATGGACAAACTATAAAGATTGTCACCAAGATTCGTCGGCATTGTCATCGACCGCATGGCGGGGCCTTCGGTATATATTGTCCGAAGTGCAATCACACACAGGTATAAGGCAAGCAAAGCATATTCCAGGCAGATAAGAGCTTTGCTCTTTGAAATGCTCGGATTATTCGGCGGCTTTGTCATTACTTACTGTCGTCTCGAATATAGCGATAATGAATAATACCATAACTGTCTGAACAAAAATCAGAATCGCGCCTGCCAGATTAACCTGGTATAGAAATGTTGCACCAAGACCGGTACAGAGTGTAGCCAGGTATAGTGTCAGAACGGTTTGAGTGTCGCTTAAGCCGTGCTTTTTGATTCGGTGAGAGAAATGCTGTGTGTCACCGACAAAAGGACTTTTGCCCTGGCATATTCGCAGCAAAGTGACGCTGATAAAATCGTAGAGCGGCACCGCCATAACAACCAGCGGCACAAAAACAGAATACCATTGCCCGCTTTGTGCCTGATTATAATAGGTGGTCCGCAGGCTCAGCAGTGCCACAAAAAAACCGACGACAAGTGAGCCGGCATCGCCCATAAAGATTGTTGCCGGCGGAAAATTAAATACTAAAAATCCCAACAACGTCCCTGTGAATACAAGCGCCAGAGCGCCGATAAAAACCTGGCCACTCAAAGCAGCGGCAGTAAATAAAATCGAGCTTGTTATAACGGCAATACCGGCCGAAAGTCCGTCCATGTTGTCGAGAAAGTTGAACGCATTAATTATCAGGACTATCCAAACCGCTGAAAGCAGGGAGGTAATGATTTTGTTCTCGATAAAAATTTCAACACGGATGTCCGCAAACAGAGCGGCAGCAATTGCAACAGCAAACTGGACGCCAAGTTTGAAAAAAGGTCCGAGATGCTTTTTGTCATCCCACAGGCCAAGCAGAAACAGGACAAAGACAAGAATAATAATCATCATAAGCCGTCCGATTTTGCTTAAAAAGCCGGTTGTGTGGATAGTGACAGATTCACCGAGCCAATCAAGATGACCAGGGACGGCGAGGAATTTTACTATCGCCACAGCCGCGAGTATGGCAACTGCCAATGTTGCAAAGATAGCAAAGCCTCCGCCGAGGGGAATGGTCCTCTCTGCAAACCTGTCCCTTGCTGGTTTCGAGACAAAACCTGTTCGAAGGGCGAATTTTTTCGCCAGCGCTGTCAAAACAAGTGATAGTACAAACGAGCCGACAAGAAGAATTATCGCTAATGCTGTTAACGGTTGAATAACAAATACTCCTTATATCAAAATTAATCAGAGGATTAAAATTACTCCTTCTTCGCCATAATATACACTTCGGATGCGGGCTTTATAAGATGAATCGCTCTTCTTATCAACCTAAAACCGGCCTGTCCCCAACCAAATCGAACCGCCCAGACAGATGCAAACCTGTCATAGCCGAATTCCTGAACCTTTCCCTGCACAATTGAAAATCCCATGTCAGTAACAAGGTTGCTCAGTGATTGAACATTCCAGGAATAAAGATGGTGGTTCGGCTCGTCCGGATTGAAGTACCGATACCGTCTTTCTTTTTCAAAAGGGACGAACAGCAGCAATTTGCCTTTATCGCAAAGTACGCGTCTTATTTGTTCTAAAATTTCAGGCGGATTACCTGTGTGTTCGAGAACATGATGACAGATAACCACATCAATCGACGCATCGGCAATAGTTTTTATGTCTTTTACAAACTCTATGCCGTGACTTTGGACGATTGGCTCCAGATGTTCCGATAAATCGAAACCGAGCCGTTTTTTACATTTCAGCTCCGCGAGATTCCAGCCGGTGCCCACGCCGTATTCCAACACGGTATCGGTTTCTTTTACATTCGGGCTGATTTTTCTCGCACGCAGTCCCGCAACCCACTGATATGCCGAATCGGGAATAGAGCGTTTTTTTTCGTGATATTCCCTTCCTCTTTCTCCGCTGTATCGCTGTTTTATTTTATCTTCGAAGGTCATTTTTATTAACTAAAGTTGACCGATACTCTGTGTCATTCCCGCGAAAGCGGAAATCCAGGCTATTCTCAGGATTTTGGATTCCTGTTTACACAGGAATGACAAGCCGCGTCATATTTTTCGTAATTGACATGTTTTTAACTGTTCCAACAATCGAGTTCTTACTTTTTCAAAGAAATCAAAATAGCATTGCTGCCGGTAATCAGGATAAGTATGGTCCAGTGGTCGCCATCGGCCTTTGTCAAAGATCAATGTTACCTCAGCGTACATGTTGTTACCGATATATATACGATGTGAATAGTTTTTTGTTGTGGCCAATACCAGTTTCGAGGGCTCAATTATACCGGGATCAAGATTGACCGGTCTCGGCAAAGGAAGCACCAGTGTCTTTGCCAATTTTTGTTCGAGTTTATTGGTCTTATGCTTGATTTTAGCCAGTTTCCCTGGTTCGACGAGGGACTCGATACTGATAAACTGCCTTATAATACACGACCCCGTCTGATCCTTGTAATAGTCGGTTTTGTCAAAAGGCCAGATTTCGCTTACAAAGTCAGCCCTGCCAAATTTATCGGTCAGGACATCGGCTGCAGTGTGCAAACACTTGTGATTGGCAGCCAGAATCCCGATGATTAGCTTCACCGGCTTAGGGTCCTTCAGCTTCCACATAATTAGACATCACAAATTTGTACTGCCTGTGCCAGAGACGTCAACGGATCACGTTTGGGGACGAACTCATGCGCGACATAACCTTTGAAGCCGGTCTCGATGATGGCGTGCATAATAGCCGGGTAGTTTAACTCCTGCGTTTCATCGATTTCATTCCGACCAGGATTTCCGCCCGTATGATAGTGACCGATGTACCGGTTATTATTTTGGATCGTTCGAATTATATCGCCTTCCATTATCTGAGCATGGTATATGTCATACAGTATTTTTACCCGTTCCGAGCCGACTTTTTTACACACCTCCACGCCCCATTTCATATTATCGAACATATAATCCCTGTGATCGACCTTGCTGTTGAGGTACTCAAGACATATTGTGACTTTTTTCTCTTCCGCGTAGCCTGCAATCTGTTTTAGGGCAGAGACGGCATTTTCGATACCCTCCTCATCAGTTATACCGCCCCGGTTGCCCGGGAAGCTGATGACATTGGGAAAACCGTATTCGGCAGCGGCATCAATGGCCGTTCGGATTTGATCCAGGCACTGGTCGTGATTTTGCTTATTGTTAATACCTTTTGTCAGACTATGTGTCTCTATCATCGTGCAAGTAAGCCCGTGCTTTTTCAGCGTCGGAAAGTCCTTCGGCCCCATCAGGTCGATTCCCTTGAGCCCCATTTTTTTGACAGCGGCACAAAATTCATCAAGCGGAATCCTGTTGTAACACCATCTGCTCACAGATTGGTTGACTCGGCCATTTTTCACAACCTTTTCTACATTCGAAGCCATACCAGCATATCCTTTCCGAGTGATCGAACCGGCAATCGTACCAGCAGCCAGCAGGGACGCATTGTGGATAAACGTTCGGCGAGAAAGTTTATCGTTTGCCATGAGATTTTTCCTTTTCTATATTTATTTGAGATTAAATTGCTCGGTCAATTTCCCGACCAATTTAATCACTTCTTTTACCACTTTATCTTGTGCAATTGTCCAGTTCTTGGATTCACTGCGCAGTTTAACCTCGACATTTCCTTCGGCGACGGATTTTCTGCCGACGGTAACTCTTACAGGTATGCCGATGAGGTCCGCATCTTTGAATTTCGCTCCGCCCCGCAGGACTCTATCATCCAGCAATACCTCAATACCGTTATCGAGCAATTGCTGATAGATGTCTTCGGCCACTTGTGCCACTTCTTCGTCATCCTGATTGACACAGGTCACTATGACCTCGAACGGAGCGATACTGATAGGCCAGATAATCCCGTCCTTATCGTTACCCAGTTCGATTGCCGAAGCGAGAATTCGATTGATACCGATGCCGTAGCAACCCATAAGACAGGGCTTTTCATTACCATTTTCATTGAGATATTTCGCGCCGAGTTTTTCGCTGTATTTAGTACCGAGTTTGAAAACCTGGCCGACTTCGATGCCCTTTTTGAAGAGCAGCTTTTTGCCGTTGTGCGTGTCACCTTCCTGGGCATAGCGAATATCTGCAACGATAACGTTATCACCTTCGAGCGGGAAATCCCTGCCTGGCACAACGTTTTTGATATGATAGTCGGTCTTGTTGGCACCGGTCACACCAACGGCCATCGCCGCTACAGCATGGTCGATAATAATCTGTACGTCTTTGTTTATACCCACAGGGCCAGCATAACCAACTTTTGCACCAGTAATCTCGATAATGGTTACCTCATCAGCAAGTTTAATGCTTTCCCCGCTAACAAGTCTTATTTTTTCCGGATTAACTTCGTGGTCTCCTCGCACAAGTACAACATAATCATTCAGAGCGAAAGCTTTGGAAGAGATGACTTTTCTACCGTCGTGTTGTGATATTTTAGCGGAGATTTGTTTTTCAGCTTCTATAGTAGAAGTTTTGTAAATCAGCGTTTTTATCATCTGCTGAGGTTTTGTCTTTAGAAACTCACAGACCGCCTCGATACTGCCGATGTTCGGAGTGTGTACTTCTTCTATCAGCGGGAATTTTCGTCCTTCGTCTTCCGTCCATCCTCCTTCGTCTTTTAGCAGGGGGTCTACATCTGCTCTTTCAAGATTTGCGGCATAGGAGCCGTCTTCGGCATAGACGATGGTATCCTCGCCGGATTCGCACGGGACGGTGAACTGATGCGAGCCGGAGCCGCCCATCTCGCCGACCTCGGCCTGAACAATCACATATTCCAGCCCGCAGCGTGTGAATATTCGACAGTACGCATCGTACATTGCTCTATAGGTTTCTTCGAGGCTTTCCGGACTATCGTGAAAACTATAAGCATCTTTCATGATAAATTCGCGGGAGCGAATCGGCCCGAATCGCGGGCGAAACTCATCGCGGAACTTGGGGCTAATCTGATAGAGATTGAAGGGCAGTTGCTTATAGGATTTTATTTCACCGGCTGCAAGGTTGGTAAAGACCTCTTCGGCGGTCGGACTCAGGACGCTCATTCTGCCGTGGCGATCCTCAAGGGAGAATATTGTCGGGCCATAGTCGGTGCTGCGGCCGGTCCTGTCCCATAGCTCTTTCGGCTGCATCGAGGGGACAAGAATCTCCTGTGCGCCGGCGCGATCCATCTCCTGCCGGACGATGGCGATGATTTTGAGCAGGCTGCGCCAGCCGAGAGGCAGATATGTATAAGTTCCACTGGCGACTTTTCGCATCAGGCCGGCACGAATCAGCAATCTATGGCTGGCGGTCTCGGCATCGGAAGGGACCTCCTTGACCGTTGGTATGAACATCCTGCTGTATCTCATAATTCGTCTCTCGTATCTCGTGGTTCGTGAATCGTGCTTTGTTCAATTAAAACTCACTTAAGGTCAATTTTATAGTTTAAAAGAGAAGACTCTGCAAGCATATTTCTCAACTTGTGGATTATACCAATTGTCATTCCGACCGGAGGGCCACAAAGTGGCCCAAAGTGGAGGAATCTATTCTAAAACAGATTTCCCTTTGGGACTCTCCACTTCGTTCCGTGTCTCGACTCCATCCACCTTGTGCGTGCCATAGGTAGAAATGACACGAAAATGCGCATTTATTATGTACAGTTGGTATTATTGGGTAAACAGAAGAAGTGGAAAATCTCTTGCAATATGAGTTTATTGCCTGTAGATTTAAGTTTCAAAATTGAAGTTCGGGCGATTAGCTCAGCCGGCAGAGCAGCTGACTCTTAATCAGCAGGTCGCAGGTTCGATCCCTGCATCGCTCATTCACAAAGCTTGTTTTTGTTACACAATTAAAGTTCACATCTGAAATCAAGTATCAGGTAAGTCATATATGTATGCACATAAGCGCCCTATACGGCGCCATACTTTTTGTGAGTCGGAGACTTCAAAAGCCGTTTGAGATTGGGCTACTCTGGCTGCAACCAAATTCCATGCACTTCAAATCCGAAGTGGTTTACTATAATCGTGATAGGAAATTTTGTACAGAGAATATTAATACTATTTACAAAATGCTATTGACTTAAATCAAACAGTGGTATATATTATGTAGAGTTTAGTAGGTAACATATACAAAACAAGGTTTCTCTACATAATATGTACAAAACTGAAAGGGCAAGTCAATGGCTATTGACAGGAAAAAGTATATGAACATGGAAGAAGTCAGACAGTTAAGGACGGTAACAGAGGCAAAGGCGATAGTTGACCTGAAAGCTGGTCGTATCGGTGGCCCTCTGGCGTGGATGGTTATTGACCTTGCGTTATCGACCGGCCTAAGAGTTTCGGAAATAGCTGCGTTGAAGATTAAGGATATTGACCTCAAGCGTGGCTCAATCTCCGTTGTTCGCCGGAAACGCAAAAAGCACAAGAAAGAGACTCTGGCTATCAGCAAAGAGCTAAACGGACACCTAAAGAAGTTCATCGAGTGGAAGAAGGTTGTCGGTCAATCGGCAAGACCGGCATCGGCTTTATTCAAGGGCGGTCGTGGTGATTTAACTGCTCAGGGCTTGCAGAGGATTTGGAAGGCTGCCGTCAAAAGAGCAGGATTGCCCAAAGAAATTACAATCCACTGTGCTCGCCACACGATAGCGGTGCATCTATTGAAAAAGACAGGGAACTTGCGGCAAGTCCAGAAGCAGTTGGGCCATTCATCACCGGCTACGACGGCGAATATGTACGCCGATATTTCCTTTGAGGATATGCAGAATGGCTTGAACGGACTCTATGAAGATTGATGTATAGAAACGCAAATGAGGAAAATCAAAGAAACAACGCTAACAAGATTTCTCAAAGATAACTGTGCCAATTATGACAGTCACCACCAGAGTTGTCTATTTGCCGATTCGTGCAAGGTCTTGGAAGGTCGGCGTTGCGGGCACTTCGAGAAACTCGTTTTGGGGCCACCGGAATACAAGAACAAGTTGCCTGGCTATGACTATTCAAAACTCTTTGCCCAATATGCCGAACTAACAAATGCTGAAAATCAGCAGGTTCAGCAACGCCGATGTGAGTGCGGAGCGCCTTTGGGATTTAGGCAAAGATTCTGTGATAACTGCAAAATACAAAGAAGAAAGAAGAGTTATCGAAAAAGTAGAAAATCAAAAAGACTGATGCGCAACAGTTAACTAAAATTGCCCTCAAAATTTTGCACTCTAAGGGGTGTTTCGAGGCTGTTTAGAAATGAAATCAGAAAATACGTATATTTGCCCACATTTTCTAATTTTTAACTTAACTGTGGACATTGAGGATATGCAGAACGGATTGTATGAGAATCAATAAGGAAAAAGATATTCAAGATTTATCTGGAATCCTTTCACAGATTAAATGGACAGGGCCAATGGGATTAAAGAAGTGGGCGATGATATATGACGTCCATCCGAACACAATGCGCGCCTGGTTCAAAAAACAATATATCGTGAATAAAAAAGTGTCGCCGAGAATGTGGAGAGTTTCAGTTGATGAGTTACCTGTAGAAGTTGTAACCAAATCTTTAGAAATCTAAAGGCGTAGGTCGTTAGGAATGGAGATGTGAGCCTGGGTGTTGCTTTGAACGGCCTCAATCCTTAAAGGACGTTCTGCCTGGTAAGCAAATACTCATTCGAGCATAAGTCTTCAAATATATGAGATTTACAATGTAAGTTTGTCTGATACGTCATTAATATACGTCACTTTGGCCTTCAAAACTACACTATCCTACCAATAACCTACACTAAACTACACTATCCGACAATGGGGGTCTTGGGACAACGTATAATACTCATATTGTTAAATGATTAGATTAGGTATATAGAATTTATGGAGACGTTGTGAATCATCAGGGATTCCAAACACCGGCAGAGCTTTACAATGCGGCTGTAAAACTTTTTGAAAAGCCGACAGAAGAATCGGACATAAAAGATTTTAACAACAAGGCTCGATTATCAATTTTGAAGTTTTACACGATAGCACCTGAATTGCTGGAACCGCCCTCCATGAATGAAGACTATATGACGGTTTTCAGAAGTATTATGGAATGGTGTTTTGGGGCAAGAGAGTTCATTAACAATTTACCTGGCAGAATAGATGTTAATGTTCTTGACAGGATGATTGAACTACTTAACGAGCTAAAGGCTTTGCCCGTTGCGAATGTCCTTGTCGGCAGAAGGAATAAAATCAATAAGTTGGCTGAAAAGAACAGAGAATCTTACCTGAAATTTCTTAAAGATAATTCACTTGGAAATATATTGAAAAAGGTAACAAAAAATCGTTCAAAATTCTTGCCATATATTGTTGCTGCAAAAAATATTTTGGATGTAAAAAGTAATAACCACTTACCCTCCGAGGGTTTCTTTCTAATAATGGCAGAGAGAGACTACAGAGTTCTTGATAAGAAATATGATGAAGCTCTGGAAAAATTACAGGAGAAAATTTACCAAATCATAGACAAGATTAATGAATTTGAGTTTACGCCTTCCAGTACATTGCTGGATCAATACGATAAGCTCAAAGGCATAAAACTTCAGGAACAGTTAGATACAACAGCATTCTTTTATTCTATCAACGCAATTGTTGATTCGGAGCTAATCGGCCCTCTTGAAGAAAGAGAAAATACAGTTGATGGCATTATTGAGATTCTTAAAGAAATTAAGCGATGCGGAATAAAGGGAGATAAAGATAAGGTCGTAAGTTCTTTATAAATGGTAACTTATATGAAAGTAAGCAAGGTGTAACAGAAAGGAGATATGAATAGTAAGCAAAACCGGCAAAAAGTTAGAAATTGAGCAAATAACAGAGAAAATGGCTATGAGCACGAGAGAAAGAAATATAGGTTTTGAATGTCTTATTTTAGAAGGCTAAGACAAGTTCAGATAAAGAGTTATAACGTATAAAGAGAGTGCATTGTTATCAATGAAAAACAATAGAGGAAAACCGCAGGACTCATTCTTTAGGCTTATTATTGATTTATCGCCCAGAAAAAAGGACAAGAAAGATGGAACTAAAGACGAGAATTAGCAAGATGATTACCGAAAAAGCAATGAAATTTTTGAGCAAAAAAGCATGCTTATTTTCCGTATTGAGAGGGGGCGGGGCCGCTGACAGAGACGGGAGTATGTAATGTAATTACCACCCCTGTTTCCGCAGAATTTTCTCGAAATTGGAAAAAAGACTGTTTTTATCCGGAATAAATATTTTGGAAAAGCGTTCTTCAAATATTGAGGAAGAAGAAGTTACGGGGTTTGTAGCCGGTGACAGCGCGGTTAGATTAATCTCTTTTGAATATTCCATTGAACAGGCTTATGTAATCGAATTTGGCAATGAATATGCGCGATTTTATAAAGAAGAATAATGAATTGGCAAAAAGAACAATTAGATAATCTAAATATTAGTAAGCGTAATTAGTGGCGAAAATATCATGCCTAAAATACCAATGCCAGGAAGAAGAGCGATACCATCAGGCCAGACATATCAGCCGAGAATGGCCAAACCTTCTCAGGAAGGGGCGGCTTGGCAGCGGATTGGAGCAACCTTATCGGATATTGGCGGTGATTTCGCCAATATAGCTACCCGAATGAAGGAAGCGGAAATACAGGAATCTTTTGCCGAAGCAACCGCGGATTTTCTCGAAAGCGAAAAATCTTTTATGATAGATATTGAGGCCGATCCAGATTATTTGGGAAGACTTGAAAAATATCAGGATTGGTCTAACAAACAGAAAGAGTTCATTGCCTCCAGAATAAAAAATGCAGAAGCGAAAAAAGAATTTCTTAAATGGTCAAGAATCCATTTTATCGGCCATGAAAAAATAATTGGCATTGGGGCGTGGAGACTTTATGCCAATAAAACAAAATCCGATGCTTTTAGAAAACAGGGCTTTTGGATACATGCAGGCGACAAAATTACTAACGATAAACATGCGGACGAATTGTTTTCTATAGGTATATTCTCCGAGGCCGAAAGGGATGAGTTCAAAGCCATTTACGAAACGTCACGGGCCGAGATTTTTCGTAAGGAACTAATACGGGAAACAGAGAACAGGGCAAAAGCCATTCTTGAAAGCGAAACTGGCGGCCTTGAGGCGGCATTAAATTATATTGAAGAAAGGGTAGAATCCGAACCGACACTGAACCTTCACGACCAGCGAACACTAAGCCAGTTGATTAGATACTTTGAGAAAGAGGAAGAAATTGACAAGGCTCAGGCGGCCATAAAAGCGCAGATTGTCGAAGTAAACAATCTTACCGATATTTTGCTTGAACCTGACAGACATATCCACCCGCTCGAAATCGAACTTAGTGAGAACCTGCCTCAATACAAAGAGGATTGGGAAGAAATAGTCAGCGGTCAGGCAGAAGAAGCTGCCAGCGAAACGGACTGGAAACATTACCCAGAGATAGAGAGAATGCTTTTCGACTATTGGAACGGTGAGCATGATACTGACATTGCCAAGTTAAAGACAGAGCTTGCTTATGAAAGATATGCCCTTCATTCAATATCTGACAAGGAATACAGGGAGCTTATCTCGCGCACTAAGGAAAAAATACCAGGTGAAATCCGGACAAATCTTGAAAACATTTTTGAAGAGACGAGGAAATCCTTTAGATGGCCTTATACCAAGGCCAATGCGAAAGAAGCAGGACGAATAAATCAGAATCTCTATGACTGGGCAATCAAGGAAATATCAGACGGCAGGAGACCTTCCAAAAAAGATATTGGCAAGAAGATGCTTGAGCTCAAGTCGGGCAAAGTTATATTTCGTACCGAACCTGTAATAAAAGCTGAGACTTTAGAAGAGCCGTGGATTGAAGGCAAAAGAACGGTTTTGAACAAAGATGATATTATCTGGCTTATCGAACGTTTCAACGGTGACGAAGACAGGATAAGGGAATATATCAAGGAGCAGAATTTAACTATACCTGATTAAGATGCCTGATTTACTTACGATAACTCTGGAAGAAAAAAAACAAGGTGACATGTTAAGCCGTATTCTAAACGATACAGTAGAGGCACAGACTTACGATCCTAATGAAGAAGCTGAACAAATAAAAGAAATCGTTGATATGGCAGATAAAAGCCATGTCCCTATCCACACCGTTCAACAAAACTACGATATGTTTGATACGATAAAAGATTCCAAATGGAAAATATCGGATTCTGCAAAATCGGATACTTTTTTATCTTCGCTCAGGAAATCAGAGGCTCAGGAGATTAAGGACACTCAAAGAGAAAAATTGGGCGGTATCATATCAGTTCCATTAACTAAAGAAGAACTTGAGGCCGAAGAAGAGCTTAAACGTCATACAGCATATCAAAAAATGACTAATGACCAGAAATGGCTTTATGACAACGGCTATCCGCAGGAATTTTTGCCTTTGCTTGAAAAAGAGCCACCGATAAGAAGGCTTGCCATTGCAGCCGGATACATCGAGAGACCTTACAGCCGTTCGGAAAAGTTTGAGTATAACTTAAAACAGTTATCCCCCGATGTTCCATTCAGAAAACTCGTAGAGAACTATATTGATTTGAGAGAAAAATATCTCAGCGAATTAGTGAAAAAACGAGTCATTGACAAGCCGAGAAAGTATAAGGGGTGGTTTGATGAATTAGGCCGTAATCTGGCAAGAATGGGACTAAAAACTTACAGCGGTGTGTTCGGCACTATCGCAACTGCTTCGGAATCTGCGATATGGGACAAAGAGAGTTTCCAGAATCTTGCCGATTGGTATTATAACGCTTCTGAAATTAAACCTTTAAGCCCTGGTGCAGGCGGCCCGCCGATAAGACAATTTACTGCACAAGTGATAGGTAGTGTCATTCCCTATGTCGCTGCCGGTACGACCCTGTCAATAATCACAGGTTCGCCTTACGCAGCCTTTTTTGTAGGCTATTCAGTTGAAGGTGACGAGATATACCGAAATACCAAAAGGCAGGGCAAAAGCGAAGAAGAAGCACAAATGCTACGATTTATCGGCGGCTCAATCAACGGTGCAATCGAGACCATGCAGATCAGCGGTATTATAAAATTTGCCAAGACCGGCAAAGGTAGTTTTCGTGCCATTGCAGCGGCGGCGAGAAATCTGGCATGGACGGAGTTCAAGGCGGCAGGAAAAGACCTTACCTACAGTCTTGCCGAACATATACTCAGAGAAGCCCTCGAAGAAACATTGCAGGAAGCGGTAACAACTACTGCTGCAATATATACCGGAGAAGAATTGACCGGCGAAGAAATAGCAAAAAGATTGGGTATGGCGGCTGCTGGCGGTGCTTTTATGGGCCTGGCTTTCGGTGGCGGTGGTAAGATTTTGCAGGAAGTCACGGAAGGTCAGGGAATGACCGAAGCCCCCGTCAAGATACCGGAGCCTTTTAGAATACCTGAAGAACTGGAAGTGACAGAGAAACCTGCCGAGGTCGCTAAACGTCGTGCGGTTGAGATACTGCCGAGGAAAAAGGAGATTTTATCTGAGATAGATAAGGCAGTTGAGAAAGCACCTGATGTTGCGGATGGAACTACTGTCCATTTCGAGATTGATGGCGGTGCGGATATTATCAATACCAAAGAAGCCTTGAAGAACTTCCGCCAGAGGGTTCAAAAGATGCCGGAGACGGAAATGTGGCCGAAAAAAGCTGGTCCAAAGAAACCTGCCAAGAAGAAACCTGTTGCCGCCAAAAGAGAAAAGGTCGGTGAGCTTGTCAAGGCCCCTGAAGGTTGGTTTACTGATGGCCGTATCTTAGTCAGGGGGAAGGAGCCTGCCGGAGTCAAGAGAGTAGAAGGTTGGGAAGGCAGGCCGGAAGTTGATATTGATGATATTATACGAACTCCCACCGAACCGGCACAGTTCCAGCATTATGCAGTCAGTGACCCTTCTATCGGAATGGGAATCTCTGATAAGCCTATCGCCCATATCGAGGAACCGGGCGAAACCGGGCCACTTGCCGTTTTCAAGTCGGGTGATAAGTATTTCATCTATGACCAGGACAAATTCAATGTAATTCGAAACAGGTATCCGGACGCTGATTATGGAATAAAGGCCGATACGGGCTTACTGGTAGCATACATGGGCAAGGATAATCCCGTAGCCGCCATGATGGGAATTACCATAGATGAAGCTGTTGGGCCAGGAATGAAAGAGCCACCGGTCGAATTAGAACCATTGTCCGAAAAGCCAACTGAATTTATGCCTGAACATAAACGAGTTCAACCTGGTCTTTTAATAATTGAAAGTGATATAGGTGAGATTCATATTCCCGAAGCAGATTTAACCGGCAAATATGGAGAAGATTTAGAAAAGGTATTTTATTATGGCAATTTTCAGAGCGATGTACCCCAACCAAAATTAGAGAGGAGTCTTTCTGTTGGCGATACGATTAAATATCGTGGTCATACCTTAATGGTAATGTCTCAAGGATGGAGAGATGTAACCGGCTTATCAGATGATGCGATTGAAGCCTTACAAACTTCACCTAACATCACTTTATCAGCAACATGGAGAGACGCTGAAAATAGATTGAAGGTACAGAAAGCTAAAAAGGTTACAGAAGCTGTCTTTGCTGTAGGTGAAAGAGTTACAATTTCAGATACGCCCTCTACTGCACACTTGACGGACGCAGCAGGAAAAACGGGAACCATCATTGATATTCAGATGGTACGTGGCAAGCCTATTTCCTGGGCCGTTGATATAGACGGTATAGAATATATTGTAGATGCTGCCAAAGATATGTCCCCTGTCGTAGAGAAACCTACCGAAGAACCATCGGAATTTATACCCAGAGAAGTAGAGCATATCGAGAACGTTGTTGTTGACCAGTTCCGCAGTTGGCCGAAAGATATAAAGCGTGTCGGCAAAGATTACTGGGCAGAGGTAATGGCTGCTGCAAAAAGGCTGGCGACTCCGTACCGTTACAAGGCGTTGCGGAGAACTATGCTCGGTGTGTTCAGGTACAAGAAAGGCGTTATACCGCCAAAGGTGACTGGTATTGAACTACAAGACGTGACCGATTCTCTGACGGCCACGCACGAACTCGGTCATAACATCGACTGGCTTTTGAATAACAAAGTCTTTCCAAGTTCAATCAAAGGGCGGTTCCCGAATACCAAAGTCGGTGAGATGACTTTACGAAAAGAGTTGCATAAAATATCACAGGTACTCCGTCCTGATATGTGGGAACGCCCAAGAGCTTATATAAAAGGCCATGTAGAACTGATGGCAGACTTCGTTTCTCATTACATACTCGACCCTGAAAAGACTTTAGAATTAGCACCGAATGTGACAAAGGCTTTTGAAGAAAAGTTAGCAGGTAATCCTGAACTGTTCGAGACCATTTCGAGATTGCAGGAGAGCCGGTACGAAGGCCCGGAAGAACCGCCAGTGGCCGAACATCTTAAAAAAGAGTTCCCACTGCCGAAAGAGTTCAAACCATTGCAGCTTATAATTGACATGACACAAGAGGATTATGTCAAATCAGCAGAGGAACTGGGAATCACGGCGGCCCGTCACTATAAGCTCCTTATGCACAAGGCACAGACTGAGGCCGATAGGATAGACAAACTTGTACCCAATAAGAGCAGGCAAACCGACCTCGTTGTTATTGCGGAAAATGGTGAGAAGAATCCCTGGACTGGCAGGACGAAAGAGGAAATTCTTGAAGAAGGCTTGACAAAGGACGAAGAAAAAGCAATTACAATGTTCAGGGGCTATCAGGAAGACGCACGTCAGACGGTCAATAAGTATCTGCGTGGCGCTGACATTGCCGAGTATATTAGTTTCATTGAGGACTATTTTATCCATGCCTACTCTACGCCCATGACTGAAAAATACAAGACTGCTATAACCCGATGGGCAAAGAAGTCACCGCAGGCCAAGAAAAGAATCCTGCCCGACCTGGCAAAGTCCATTGAACTCGGACTAAAGCCAAGAGCAAGGACATTGAGTGACGGCTTGAGACTCTGGGCGGGCATTAACTATCGTGTTGCAACAAATAAAGCGTTTCTGAACATTCTGCCTAAGATTACAAACAATGATGGCGTCAGTATCATGCAGAAGCCCCAAGATTACCCAAACTGGCCTACAGTTGATTACTGGCCTATTCGACAGAACTATGCCAAGCCGTTACCGAACAGGGGCATATTGCTCTTTCAGGGACGTGTAGCGGTTGATCCACAGGTCAAGCCGTTCATTGATGCAATGTTCGGACGAAAAGTATTCAATACACCTGTCCGAATCATCGAGGGCCTGAACGCCACGTGGAAGGCTTTCGAATTGACGGTATTTTCTTTATTCCATCATGCAGAGGAATTTTTCAGTGCTGTCGGTGCTCTGGGGCCGAGGGCAATGCCTTTTGTCGGCGGCTACTACGGCAAGAGAGCACAGGTATTCGGCAAGAAAAAGACTTTTGGCATATTGCCGGAACGTATAGGTGTTTTGAAAGCGGGCAAGCAACTTGAAAAAGTGCCGGAGTTCATGGAAGATTATATTGCGCACGGGGGCCAGATGGGTTATATCTCGACCGAGGGAATTAACCTTATGGAGCGTATGCTCAAGAATATCGAGGATTTCCTAAAAGATACCATCGAGACAAAGCCTTTAGCCGGTAAGGCCGTCTGGATACCTTACATACCAGCAAAGACAGCAAGAGCGGCTTATTCATGGTGGCAGCACTTACTCTGGGATAACGTACAAAGAGCCAAGTTAGTGACATATTACAAAATAGTCAGTGACGGCGCACAAAGAAGCGATTTGCCTATCAAGGACGTTAAGAAAACTGCCGTTAAGTACGTCAATGACAATTTCGGTGGTCAGGAATGGCTCAATACCATCTTCCGCAAGCCGAAAACACGACAGTTCTGGACGCAGGTAATGATGTCTCTGGACTGGACATGGAGTCAGATAAAGACAGGTACATGGCCGTTCAGGTTCGGCGGTGAGACGGCTCAGGAAAAGGCACGACTGGCAATGATGAGGAAGATAGGGCGTCATCACTGGTTCTGGTATATATCGGCAATGGCGGGCTTTACTGTCGCCGGCAGTTTTGCTTTCACAGGTAAGGGGCCCTGGGAGAATGAATACGGACGCAGATTCGATATTGACTGGACTGAGATTTGGAGAAATCTGCCCTGGAATAGAAACTGGAAGCAAAGGGCTGATTACAGTAAGCGATATATAAGTCTGGGCAAGGCCGGTCGTGAGCTTGTCCGGTGGATGACAACTCCGTTAAAGGCGTTCGGCAATAAACTTTCACCAACTGCCCGGACAATGTTCGAGCAGGGAACAGGCTACAACCTCGGATCAACTTTTTCCGAGCCTTGGGCAAAAGAAGATATGGAATTTTACCAAGAAATTTATTCAAGATTTGGCCACTTGATGAAGAACTTCGTTCCGTTTTCCCTGAGTGGTAACAACGCCTTCCTTGCATTTCCTTCTCGAAAAGGAATGACCCGATGGAAGGCAATCAAGAGTTACGAGGAAATATTTAATGTCAAAGCAAATATCGCCTGTGGTGGTTTGACCGAAGCCCTGACAAAAGCAAGTCATATTCTTGACAAAGACGCCCGCAGGCTGAATCAGGAAATCATTGAGGCTTGCGAAATAAATAATGTGGACGCTGACGAGTGCATGAGATATGCTTTAGCCAGAGTCAGAAACAAATATTACAGACTTTTTTGGAACGCCACAAAGAGACTGGATGAAGTGAATTGTAATAAATATGCTTATGCCTTAAAAAAAGCATTGGACGCCGACAAGAGAGGATTTGAACAATCGTTGAGAACAAGAAAAAGCCAGCTATCCAGAGAGGCGATAAGAATGGGCCGAAGGTACTTTTAGAAAAGCACGGCCAACACCCTTGTTTTTGAGATTCGAGAAAGCATGTCCTTTTATTTTACCAAAATTTGTGCTGGTATTTTTGCCAGCACAAAATTCTTCATAAGTTTCGTATTTAGCTAATTCGCCATCAAGATATTCTTTTGCTATCTGTACTGTTTGAATAATTACTGGTGGACTTGTTGACCAATCTAAATTTTCTTCTCCCATAATTTGAATCATTCTTTCATTAGTATAATCTTCAACAGTGATCTCAGTTTCTTTGATTCCAAGTTCTTTAAGAGCAGATAATCTATGATGACCACAAGCAATTTCATATTTGTCATTTCTTTTTGCTGCCGCAAACGCTTGTTGATTCTTGAATAACTTACTGATAGATTTATCAGTAAGTTTTAATTCCTCTAAAGTTTCACAAGATGCTAATTCTTTATCAAGATATTCTTTATAATCATCAATAAATATTAATGTTTCTTGTATCATCCATGCTTTCCAGTTGCCGCCAAGGAATTTAAGGATAATATTACGACCTGTTTTATCTGTATCGGAACGTTTAGCATTAGCAAACGCTTTCTGGTTTTTGAATAAATGGCTGATAGATTTATCAGCCATTTTTAACTTCATTAAATGCAGTCTTGTTAGGGAATAAACATCTGATAAATTTATCAGATGTTGACCATTCATCATACCTTGCTAATTCCTTATCAAGATATGTTTTGTAATCGTCAATAAATCTTAATGCCTCTTGTATCATCCATGCTTCCCAGTTGCCGCCAAGGAATTTAAGAATAGTATCACGACCAACACCACTTTTTTTAACTTCTTGAAATTGACTATTGCTATCAAAAATCACCCTGATAAATTTATCAGCGTGAATCCATTCATCATGCTTAGCTAATTCTTTATCAAGATATTCCTTAGTGGTTTGAATTGTCTGGGTGGTTACTGCCGAGCTAATATTTATACATCAAAGGAGTAGAGCTTCCATTCTGGTGTGTATGAGACGCCTTAAACGGAAAGATAAGGGGCTGTGTCAAGGAACTTATTTACGTAATTGTATATTTGGCAAACCCAATTAAATATTTTAATAATGAATTATTCCCGAAAGTATTCTAAAAAGCTATTTCACAATATGAAATAGAAAAAACAAGCCATAAATATCCCTAATGATAGTATAAGCATATATCATAGTGATGTAACCTTATTTTTTATAAGACTTTGTATCCTCTTGTAATAAAATATTAAAGTATATTAAAGAATTGGCTTGACTTTGTCGAAACAATATGGTATCTTTTACATAGAATATAAATGGAATAATTACGATGAGCGGCTACGTGTATGGTTTTGTCCTGCATTTCTGCCGCTCAATTCATTTTAAAGAGATATATTCGAGCTTATTTCGTTTAGCACTTATAAAAAATCTTTTGTTTCCAAACTCTTTTAACAAAGCAGAATATTTATTTTTGTTAGGAATAATTATACTCTTAAACTTATTGGTTTTATTTAAGTACTCAATAAGACAATAATAATCTCCATCACCAGAGACAATAACAGCTTCGCTAAATTCATGGTAATGAATCATTGTATTCAATACAAGTTCTGCATCTACATTGCCTTTAGTTTTCTCTAAATCAGTTAGATCATAATAAAGAATTTTTTTGTATATCAATATATAACCAGCTTTTTCGAGCATTCTATAAAGCCATTTCATTTCCTTCATATAACCTATAAAATAAAAAGCCTTTTGCACTTCGAATTTATCAATCAGAAACTTACGGAATTTCCAGTAGTCAAGAGTCCATTCTTGTTCCTCTACGGATTTATATAAATTCTGTCCATCGATAAAAGCATAAACTTTATTCGCTTTCTCCATTTTGAGAAGTACCTTTTTTATTTCTTTTTGGGCTTTTTCTTTGATTTGCGTTTTTTAAGGGGTGGAGTAGTGAGCATTATTTTGAGAACATTATCGGGATTAATATTCTTATTTTGCTGTGTTTTCTGTTTTTTCTTCATTTAAGTTTTCAGAAAAAGGTAGTTTATCGCAATATGGTTCTGTTATCTTTAAGTCTAAAATATCTGCAAACTTGTTAACTTGCTCATCATATACATGAAATTCCTTTATTTCTTTTTGTATCGCAGACGCAAGATGTATTGCATCAACGGAACGAATACCAGTCATTTCAGTTCCATGAATTGTTCTAATCACATTCCTTGCTTCTTTTACTACCATTTGCGAAACATCTATAAGTTTGATTTTAGATGGAGGTTCCCAAAGAGCATCTATTTTATTTTGAGTCTTCATTGTAACAATTTTACCGGGCTGTGTATTATCCCTTGTGACTTCTGCAATGCTTAAAGTAGATGTCCATATTTCTATATTATCGTTGTCACATTCTTCAAGCATATTTAATACTGTTTCGTATCTTCCGACTTCTTTTTTTATGTACGCAAGAAATACACTTGAATCCCAATAATATACAGGAATACTCTTTTTGATTTTTTTAGCCATTTTTCCCTACGCAGCCCATCGCTTCTCGCCATTCTTGAGGTTTTCTTTCTTGTATAACATTAATTTTGGAAATATTGCTTATGGAATTTATTAAATCATTTTCTTCGTCTCTATTGATTATACCCTCAACATAGACAAGTTTATCCCATATATTTCTCATTTCTTCTTTTTGTCCATCTTTATAATAACACTGGACAGGATGGTCGTCATCATAATCATATAAAGTAAAATGTAAATGATGTCTTTTAGAGATACTTTCAACACGACCCCTAACACAACCAAATGTTTCTGTATCCCAGTATGTTTTAGTAGGAGAAAATATAGTATGTTTTTTGATTGTGTATTTCTTCTCTTTGGTCTCAAAACGAACAGAAGTTATACGTCCATTAATCAATTTTCTCAGTCCCGTCACGGCATTTACTACAGGATATTCATTTGTTAAAGTTTCACCATGGACGATTTTCCGTCCAAGCTCTGTGTAAGCTGCCCTAATACTTTTCACAGATTCGACATCGTCACCAGTTAAAGGAATACCTCTAATGCTGGCTATCGCACATTTTTTCTTTAACTCATCAACTATCCAATCAATCTTAGCATCTGGAGCAATTTCATTACTTAAACCTTCAACAATTTCCCTAAATCTTTGCATGGCTTGGGAAAAATCTTTGAGTGTGACTTCGCCGTCTAAAGCAAGTGTTAGCTCATTATCCCCGTTCATGGCTAATCTCCTTTTTATGCGACATCCGATGAGTCCCGGTACATTAATCTTTTACCATCCAAACTTAATAATGTCACGGAAGTCCTCATACTATCGCTGTCTTTTCTCATATTATATCTAAAGTCAAATTCTGTCAAGTACCTATGTAAGTGTTTTTTGCTAACATGATGAAAAACTCCATTAATACCACGTTTCAAGAGACTAAAATAGCCTTCAATTGTATTTGTATGGATTTTGCCATCAACATATTGTTTTGCACTATGGTTAATAATTTTGTGGTTAAAACTCTGTCTTAGCTTTCGATAATGAATTAAATCGTCCGTCATTACAATAGAAGTATTATCGACATTATTGTATATAAAATCTTTAAGGTTTTTACTTGTTACCTTATCCAAAACTTGGCTTTTAACTACTCCGTTTCTTTGTACTAAAGCCACAACTGGAGTTTTTTTAGTGCCTCGGCCTCTTTTAAACTTTTTCTTATTCATTATATCACATCTGGTTTTACGAGGTTTGCCGCCCACGTAAGTCTCATCCACCTCTACTATCCCTATAATTTTCCCTTTAAGAGCAGGCTGTTGCATAGCGAATCTGATTCTGTGAGCCATGAACCATGCCGTTTTATATGTCACTCCCAACATTCGGTGTAGTTGGTGTGCGCTCATTCCTTTTTTGGAAGAACACATTAGAGATACAGCCATGAGCCATTTATTCAAAGCAACATGACTTCCTTCAAATAATGTACCCACAGTAACGGTAAATTGTTTCCTACAATCTTTGCATTTATAAACACCTTTTCTGACAGGCCGTTTAGAATCAGATTTAGCATTTAATTTATAAGCCTTAATACTTCCACAATGTGGACATACAACACCATTAGGCCAACGCAATTGTTCTAAATGCGCTCTCGCTTGCTCAGTAGTCATTTTGGCTATGTCGGTAAAACTTTTGTTCATGGACATGATATACTCCTCATCCTAATTAAATGTTTATCATAATTACAATTTAACATTTAATATTGGGTTTGTCAAGTATATAATTGCCCTTATTTATAAAAGGGTGTGTTTTCATATTGCTTTACCACTCATGTTTGCAGTCGTTACAGTACCATTTTGGGGAATCCTTCTTGGCTATGCCATCCGCTAACACAATCTTTCCGGCCTTGAAGTCCTGTTCAATCGACCTTGTTACCTTAGAAATCCCGTATAAGTAACTTGCGACCTGCTTGCTCCCGCAGCTTGGACATTCCGGTTTGTGTGCGAGAAAACAAGTTATCCCATAGACAGCCCAGGCTATCCCGGCAACAAAAACAGCACCGACAAGCCTCTGCGCAAATTCTAAGATATTAAACATTTCCAGGTGATCGATTCGATAATAAATGTAGAACGCTGGCATTGTGAAAGCAATAATCGTAAAGAAGGAAGGCCATTTGCGGGATAATTTTCGCATAACATCTCTCCCTAAACAACGTGTTTTGCTTTGACTGCCAAAAGAAGTAAATAACATGATGTTGATTTGGATTATACCTCTTTGAGATAAAAAAATAAATAAAAAAAATCATTGATTTTTACTATTTTTCTCTTGCAATCCTATCGTAATTGACGATAATTAAAGAGTTATGAAATCAGTAGAAACAAATCTATTAAATCAATTAATCATGGCCAGGGTAAGTCTATCCGCAAGGACGGCTGCGCTTCTACTGAGCGTCATAAGCCCTGGCCGCTTTTTTAAGAAAGGAAATTATTATGGAATCAGTAGACACACAAACAGACATATCTTACAGCCGCAAACGTAAATGCTGGCTAAACTTCCGCAAAAAACTACGATTTGCTATTTTCAGACGAGACAATTTTACCTGTAGATACTGTGGCCGAACTATTGAGGATGGGGCGAAATTAGAGCTTGAGCATATAGTTCCAATTTCAAAGGGTGGTGATTATTCGCCTTTAAACCTTTTAACAGCCTGCCAGTTTTGTAATCAAGGCAAAGCGGCGGATATGTTGACCATTGAGGAAATTCAAAAATTCAAGAGACCAGACATTTCTCTTGACGCATGGCTTCCGACAGATTGCAAGTGGGATTATTTCAATCTGTGGAAGGAGGTGGTGCTGTTATGAGGGCAAAACCGAAAAATCAAAGAAGTGACTTGATAGATAAATTTCTGATTTATCTGCATGAAAAAGAATTCTCAGAGAAAACGATTAAACTTTACCATTCTCAGGTATGTCTATTTTCCGAGATGATTGCGTTAATCTACGACCCTTCCGGTCGGACTAAGATTGATAACTTACTACTAAAAATTGACAGGTATAGGCTTGCAAGTTTTCTGGCGGAAATACAAAGGCAAGGGTATTCAAAACGGTCAATAGCTTACAGGATTTCAGTCATACGGTGTTTCTATAATTTCTTGATAGAGCTTGGCCTTACTAAAGAAAATCCGGCGAAATTTTCTCAAAGCAGAAGAAAAAACAAGATGGATTTATCGCAACTAATAGAAACATGTCACATTCAGAAGGATGATGTAATATCAAAATGGCTCATCTACAATCAAAGATTGCTACCACGTACACAAGCTCACTACGAAATGGTAATTTCAAAATTTGCTGCCTACATGCCATTCGAACTCAGAGATTTGGGTGTTAAGCATATTGACCGGTACATTGATTCAATCCTTCAGAAACATTGTAATAGAACAGCCAATGCACATCTTACCGCAATAAAAAGTTTCTGCCGATGGTTATACGAGCACTTTAATTTACCTAACCCGGCGGTGAATATTAGAATGCTCAAGGAAGACCCGCCGGACGCACGATATTTGACAAGCGAGGAATATCATAAAGTTTTATCTGTCTGTGATAATAGTCAAGCGGATGTAATTCAATTCATTGCGAATACCGGATTGAGATTAACAGAAACCCGAAACCTAACCTGGGGGAACATAAGCCCAGATATGAAATATATCTCATTGACCGGAAAAGGGAGAAAACATAGATTGATTTATTTGAACCAAGTATGTCGGGACATTCTCAATAAGCATAAGAAAAAAACCAAATCCAATGAAATTGAATTTTTGCAAAATTACAAAAAAAGGTGGGAACTTTATAATCTATGTACTCGTCTTGCAAGTCGCGCAGATATGCCGAAATTCGGCCCGCACGCTTTGAGGCATTTTTTCGCAACCAGGCTTATGCAAAAAGGCGTACCCATTGCCAAGATAAGTCGATGCTTAGGGCACTCAGAAACTCGAACGACAGAGAAAATCTATATCCACTGGCTTCCAGAGGATATTGACGGCTTGACCGATATTTTGGATGAATAATTTGCTTGAAAAATTAAGACAATGATGGATAATAATTTGTGGATGGTTGGAGCGGTGGTAAACACACCTGCACCATCGCCCCGGCCGTCCGAAAGCAGGTGTAATATGAAACACGATAAACAAACGACCAAAACAGAATTTGCATTGGTTTTCATTGATGATTTTATTTTCTTGAGTATACCAGACCGCAAGACAAAAAAGTTTTATCATGTTGCGATATTTGATGGCGACCCTTTAGCTTATATTGGCGTACCCGAAGAAATACGAAAGCGCCTCAAGGTGGAATCCGCTACAAAGCCAAAGCCTATATCATCTTTTATTACGGATTTGACAAAAGATGAAAAACTGAAAAAAGCAACGTATAGACTCGTTACACTTATAGGCACAAGAGACGACATTAAAATTGTTAACGAACATCTTGACAAATTTTGGTCAATAGAATTATCAGTTGGCGACGTTACCTATGAAGAACTGGAAGAACAATGGAATGGATAAAACGCAAACAACCAAAGCCTTTTACCGCCACACTGAAACCGGTGACATTCTCGTTATCGAGCGGCGATGGGACGGAGTTTTAATAAGTAGTTGTCCGGCAAGTAAGCCCCTGAAAGACTTGGATTCCTACGAGTGCAAGCCCGACAATAACCTGTGGATTCAGGATAACAGCGATAAGCTGATTTTGATGTGAGAAACAATGTACTTTGAGAACTGCGATAACTTAAAGGCTTTCGTTAAGGCAATTAAATACTTCCAACATAACCCTTATGACTTTGCCGGGCCAGCGGCAATATCGTTCCAAAAATATTTTGAGGCACATAAACCTGTAATAATTTGCCCAGAAATGGAAGGTATATATATTGCAGATAAACCTATCCTTAATATCGAGATGACTGAACCTGAGGATTTAGAAAAAGCAGTTTTCAGCGATGCGTGCAAAAAAGCCATAGAACTCTTTGAAAAAGACAATAGGATAACCAAGGAACCACCGCTCCAAGCATCTAACGCGAAGAATGGTTTGAATGGCTTATTACTCTGGGCTATTAAATGTATCCGAGCTATCAAAAGACCCCCCACAAACAGCGCACAAGCAGACGAAGAACCAGAATCCGATCCAGCCGCCAGCACAAAGACACAGACAGGTGAAAAACGGGAATCCGATGTAGAATGGTCAAAGGAAATGAGCAAAAGTGTAATGATGACAAAGCTTAGTATAGATGGTTATTGGAAATTCAACAAATTTGCTGAGAATCATGGTATTCAAAAAGTTGGAGATAACCGCCAATTATTTCAGATACGAATAGACAAAATGAATTCAAAAGACCGTGAAAAATTAGAAAAAAAATAATCTACTAACTCATCAAAACTGGTCAAAACTCTAAAGTACACCCCTCTTTTTTCAACAAAAAACGCAGTCTTTTTTTTAACTGGCAAAAACTGGTCAAAACTCTAACAACACCCTCTATAAAGAAATTTCTCTATCTGGTATTTTGTAAACTATGAATATTAGTCTATTAAAACCGAGAGAAGTTGACATCATTTTTCGTTATCCAGCCGGGCGGACACTACGATTGGCAAAGGCTGGCCGAATTCCCTTTGTTCAATTACCGGATGGAGAGTTTCGTTTTGATAAAAGTGTTATAGAAAAAATTTTGGAAGATCAGAAGGGGTTTGAAAATGAAGTTGATAAATAAGAAAGGCCGCTTGCAGGGCGGCCCGATGAATCAACTGTATTGCCAACAATACACACACTTCAATCGTTCGTCAATGGAAAAACAAACGGATCACATTTTTTTTATCAGTATGGGCCGTCGGGTTCAATCAAAACCCTGTGACCGGAACAGGAGATTGAAATATCATGGTTAAAACAATAATCGGCGGTTGCACCTTATGGGCCAGAAAAACGATAAACAGCACGATTTTCTCCGAGAAACCTGCGGTGTGGTTTAAGATATGGTTTTATATCGTGAGCCGTGTTAATCATAAAGATAATGCCCAATTTAAGCGGGGACAATGCCATTTAAGCTACGAAAATATCATACTCAATTGTGGGGCAACAAAGGCCCAAATTGACCACTGTATAAGGTGGTTAAAGAGTTGTCGAATGTTGGCGACACAAAAAGCGACACGCGGTTTTATCATAACTGTTTGCAATTATGGACTTTACCAAGACTTGAAAAACTACAAAAGCGACAGCACCGGCGATTCAAAAGCGACACAGAAGCGACACTATAAACAAATATGTAAGAATGTAAAGAATAAAGATACTTCTTCTAAGCACAAAAAACCTGTGGGTTTTGTTCCACCTACTATTGTTCAAGTTCAGGAATATGCTGCCAAACAAAGTTCTCCAGATTTCGATGCCAAGTTTTTTGTGGATTGGTATGCGGCGGACGAATGGCATCACAAAGACGGCAATCCTGTAAAGAGTTGGAAGCAGACAGTCTTGAGTTGGCTGAGAAAAGAGAAGAAGAATAAAAAACCAGAGCTGAAGCGTGGCGACCCGGACTGGCTGCCTACCGAGGAAGAGGCAATAGCTCTTTTACAGGGGAAATGATGAATGTTAGCACCGAACAAATAAATAAGCAGGCTTTGATAGCAGAATTAATGAACGCCGGGGTTGTATTTCGGGGTAATTCGATTAAATGTCCGTTTCACGATGACAGACACCCATCGGCAGGTTTGTATCAGGGACAGGATGGGATTTGGCGGTTCAAATGCCAAGCTTGCGGGATTAACGGCGATATATTTGATATTCGAGCAAGGCTAACCGGACGCAGCCTTGATGATATTCTGCGAGAGGCAAGCGGCAGAAATTCAAAGCCAGCAAGAAAAGTATTTCTTTCAATGACCGATTTGCGGCAATTTGTCTCTAAGAATGGGCAGATAGAGGCTGAGTATGATTATACCAATCCGAACAGCGGCAAAGTGGAATTGATAGTCTTTCGTCTCAAAACAACAGACGGTAAAAGTTTTAAGCAGGCAAGTCCTGTTTCTAATGGCTATGTCTTGAGTGCACCACCTAAGCCGTGGCCTTTATACAATCGCAGCCGGATTAAAGATGCTGGAACTATAGTTGTTGTCGAGGGAGAGAAGCTTGTAGAGGCTTTGCAGAAATACGGAATTGTTGGTACGACAAGCCCCTGCGGGGCGGGTAAGGCCGAATACGCAGACTGGTCTTTGTTAGCGGGCAAGAATGTAATTTTGTGGCCTGATTGTGACGAGCCGGGCCGCACTCACATACAGGACGTTGAGCGAATACTTCTTGCACTTGAGCCTGTGCCGAGAATTTCTTTTCTGGAACCGGCAGGTATTGACCTTAGTTCAGGAGAGGATGTTGTTGATTTCATCGAGCAGTTGAAAGTTGCAGGAAAGAGTGAATCCGAAATTAAGACCTGTCTCTACGAGGCTCTTTCAAAAGCCAAACCAAAAGGTATTGCAGCAAGTGTCCTCGAACTTGTCGAGGACACGATAAGCGGCAAGCGGCAAGCTATACCTTGGCCCTGGGACACATTAAGCCATTTAACAAAAGCGTTGATGCCAGGAGTAATTACAATGATTTGCGGCTCTGGTGGAGCAAGCAAATCGCTTATGAAACTTCAATGTTTGGCGTTTTGGTATCAACAAGGAGTAAGGGCGTGCGTTTATGAATTGGAGAATGACAGGGATTACCATTTAATGAGGGCCTTGGCCCAGCGGATGGAAAATTCCAGCTTAACCGATCCGGACTGGGTAAGGGGGAACGCTAAACAGGCGAGAGCAGCAACACAAAGTGAGGCAGAGTTTCTTGATGGCTTCGGAAGGCTATTATGGGAAGCACCGAACAGCCAGGTGACTCTTGAACAATTAGCCCACTGGGTTGATGAGCGTGCAAAGTCCGGCTATCGGATAATCTGCATAGACCCGGTGACTCTGGCAACGAAAACTGCTAAACCTTGGATTGTCGATAATGCTTTTCTCCAAAACATCAGGCGGTCTGCTGTAAAATACGGCTGTTCTATTGTTCTTGTATCTCATCCGATTAAGACAGTTAGCTTTCCTGATATGCACCAACTTGCAGGTTCGGCGGATTATGCCAGGCTCACCGGTGTAATTTTGTGGCTTGAAAACCATTACGATGACAAAAAAACGAGCAATGTTACTATGGCGGTAGGGACAATTGAAATTGAACACAATAGGACTATACATATTCTCAAGGCTAGAGACGGCAGAGGAACAGGTCTCAAGTTAGCTTTTAACTTTGATGGTCAAAGTCTTACTTTAAGGGAAGAAGGCGTTATAGTTAGAAGAGAAAGGTGAATTAGGGGACGAATAATGAACGCAGTTTTTGAAAAGCTGAAGAAGGAAGTTGAAAAAGAGTTGGGCAGGCCGATTGAGCAAGATGAAGAAATCGAATTGAAGGCTTTATACTACTTCGGCAAGGGCGTCAAGCTCAAGAATCAGTAGAAATCCGAGCCTGTTAGGATAGGTGAAACCTTGCCCGATGTTATGAAGGATATTCAAGGCAGGATGGAACGACGAAAAGGAAATAAACATCAATCAGGTGTGCTTAATGCAGTCAGGGGCTTTATGAGCAGTAAATCAAAACGTAAATCAAAAGCCAAAAGGAAAAAAACTGAGCAGGCGAAGCTGTGGTGAAAAAGAAAAAAAGAAAACGATGGTCTAAGAAGGAACGGCAAGCATGGTGGGCGAATTTGTCAGATTCTGAAAGGCAGCAAAATATAGAACGTTGGCAAAAAAGGAAGGCAGAAAGAAGAGCAATGAGACCGCCAAAGGAATTGAAATACAATCCTAAGTACCCTTGGATGACTGAGGGCGTGCATGAAGGAAATCGGGAACAATGGCGGGCGATGATATTAAAAAAGAATCCGTGGTTGAAGATATAGACGCTATGATTGAATCGCTGTCCGTTTTAGTGGCTGTTCGGGATGGAATTCCTTATCGGAAAAGGCTTGATGGTGCTATTAAGTGGTTGCGTACAATCATAGATAAAACTGATGGAAACAAATAACAACAAGATTGATACTTTTACAGAAACTTTTTTGGTTGATGCTCAGGAAGCTGGCCGGTTACTGAGTGTGTCTCGAACGCAATTTCTATCATTGGATAAAAGTGGTCGTCTTGGCCCCGTATCCGTCAATTTGGGCTACGGTGCGAAAAGGCAATGTCGGCGATGGAGAATTAACGAACTCCGCGAATGGGTAGAACATGGCTGTACTCCCCGGCCGGAGTGGTTGAAAAGGAATACGGAAGTATGATAGAATTTGGCTTGAACAGAAATCTCAATGTTATAAGGAGAAAAACCATGCGAGTTTTCAGGCCAGAGTACAAAGATAAATCAGGACAGACGAAACAATATTCAAAGTTTTATATCGAAGTCAATGACCATCTGGGTATAGCTCGTAAATTCCCCGGCTTCAACGATAAAAGACTAACGATGGCGCTCGGAAACCAGATTGAAATGTTAGCCAAATTTAAGAACGCAGGGCAACTGCCGGATGTGCAAATATGTCAATGGTTGCAGGGTATCCCCGACAAACTGAGGATGAGACTTGCCAGGATTGGTTTGATTGACAGAAACAGAGCGGCGGCGGGTAAGCCAATCACCGAGCACTTGACCGATTATAGACAATCCATTGGTGACATCACGAAACACGCAAGGGCTACTTATCAGGCTTTGTTAAAAATTTTCAGGGATTGCAAATTTGTATATTGGCAAGATATTCAAGCCAGCAGACTTTACAATTACCTCATGCGCCTCAAAACAAACGGGAAAATATCTCAGCGAACTTTCAACGCTTATTTGAAGTCGTCAAAGTCTTTCTGTGCGTGGATGGTGCAGGATCGCCGGGCCAGTGAGTCGCCGATTCAACACTTAAAACCGATTCGGATAACTGAGCGGGAAATTAACCGCAGGGCATTAGAAGAAAACGAATTGGCACGTTTTCTGGATACAACCGCAAGAGGGCCGGAAAGATATGGAATGACCGGCTATGAGCGATACCTGATTTACAGATTTGCAATTGAAACGGGGCTGAGAGCAAGTGAGATTAGGAGCTTGACGGTAGGGGATTTTGACTTCGATAATAAGACAGTAACGGTAAGAGCCGGTGCAAGTAAACGAAAGCGGCAGGACATACAGCCATTGAAACCAAACACGGCAAACTTACTGAAAGAGTTCTTTAAGAATAAGACTGCCAACGCAAAGGCTTTTGGCGGAACGTACAAGCAACTGACCGCTCGGACAGCCGATATGGTCAAGGCGGATTTAGAAGCGGCGAAAATATCATACGTTGATTTGTCCGGCAGAGTCTTTGATTTCCACAGCCTACGACACCAGACCGGAACAATGTTAGCCCGCGCCGGAGTCCACCCCAGAGACGCACAGGCATTTATGAGACATTCTTCTATCGAGCTGACAATGGGCTACTACACCCATCAGAAGCGGGGAGCGGAAATTGAGACGGCAGCGAAGCTCCCAGACCTCACACTGAGCGACAAAAAGGAGAAAACAGGATGATTTTGCACCCTATACAGCGCCATACTATTTCTGTGCATACCTTTATCTGCTTTGTTTTCAAGTGGTTAAGGATTTTGAGCAATAGACTCTTAATCAGCGGGTCACAGGTTCGAATCCTGTATCGCCCATTAGGAGGTACAGGGTTCGAACCTCCAAAAGGTGTGGAAAAAGGATTTTTCCACGTCTTTGGGGTGACAGTGAGCAAAGCGAACGCCAGAGGGGCGAAGCCCCATGGGGAGCGTAAGTGACTGGTTCAAGCCCGAAGGGCGGAATCCTGTATCGCCCATTGACAAACGCGGTTTTTTTGTATTTGTGCCAATTAGCTTGACCATAGCTTGACTTTTTTCCGGCCAACTAAGATTTGGTTAGAGGATTGTTATCAGAAACCGAAAACAGGTATATGTATAGGGATCAAGAAATGTCAGGAGAATACAGTGTGCAACAAGTCTGTGAGAATGGACATCAAATAACTTATTGTCATGATATTCGTCCGGAAGAGGGAAAGAAATTCTGTCCGGAATGTGGTGCACCCACCTTGATTGCATGTCCAAGCTGTGAGGAACCAATTCAGGGCTCTCTGCTCAAGTTTGTTGAGTCTTGGACGGGTACCGGAGGTGAGATGATGCCTGAATATCCGGCCGATATTCCTCGCTTCTGTCAAAACTGTGGGGAAGCCTATCCTTGGACACAGAAGAAAATTCAAACCGCTATTCAGATTTTGATGGAGTTTGGTGACTTAAACGAAGAAGAAAAGAAAACCATTAATCAAGACATTGAGAACGTTGCCAAGGATGTACCGGAGGCTGAGCTCTCTGCGAGAAGGATAAAGCGGATATGGGATAAGGGCAGCAGAGCCGGTTACGAGGTCATAATGGAATTAGCAAGTCGTACGGCAGCCAAGATATTGAAAGGTTAGTAGCTTATTACAGATTCGGGACGGCGATTGTTATAATGGTGTAGTGATGTCAACGAAAACTTTGGTGATGTTGCCAAAAGAAAAACTTGAGGAAGTAAGAGAGAAAATATTTGCTTCATTGACAAAAGGAACTCGCCAAGAGCAACAGAGATCATATCGACAAATTATAGAGACTATTTCACATCCTACAGCCATATTTCGTGGTCGTTGTGTAAGAGGAACAAGAAAACTACAATATTTGTTAAATTCGATTATATTCATTAGTCGAGTGATGTACGTTGTGTTTATCGGCTTAGGAATATTCATGAGTTGGTGGTGGATTCTCGGTCTGCCTTTATGGTTTATTTGCAACGTTGGTTTGCTTAACCGCCTTCAAAAATGGATAAATTGCGAATTAGCTTCGCGGCTCGTGGCGTTTGATGAACTTATGGATGAGGATGAAAAGTTCTGTAATCGAGCGTTGGCTGCTTTAGAAAGAATAGAGGGCACCCAACAAAAACAACAGTAAATAAATGCTCTTTGAGAGGGACTGAAAATGGCAGAAAATATCATTCTTACCATAGTCACCTCATTAGTTACCTTAACTTGGGTAATTTTTCTGATTTTTGGACCAAGAATTAAAGATGACAGGAGAAGACACAAATGGGAAATAACATTTTTTATTACATTTGTTATTGTGTTGTTTTTGACGGAGATATTTTCTATACATCCTAAGGCTATTTGGGCTTCCAAATATCAAGAGCAAATATTCATCTGTATACATTTTGTTGTCATTATTACCATTTTGATATTAGCCTTCGCTGGCGGAATATATATATTTAGGTCACGAAAGAGAAAACAACAAGAACAAATTTTCTTAGAATGTAGAGCAGTCCTAAGACAAACAATTGATTTTCTAAATATGTACAACAAACGTTTTGGACCCCCTGAAGATTTGGAAAAAATGACGGACAGAGACTGGGAAGAGGATTTTGGGAGTTTTAAGGATTGGGTAAGTAGTATAGATGAAAGAATTCAGGCCTTATTATATTATGACTCGGCTTAAAACTAATGTGCGTAAAAAAATGAACAAAAATACAATTAAAGACATTCCATTTATTCTACTTATATGGTTATTATACTTTATCGGTATGTTTCCAATCATCAATTTGTGTGTGGTCATATATTGGTTGTTAAATCAAGATGATAAAGAAAAATCTTTTCAACAACACCGTAAGCTTACATATGCAATCTATGTCACTGCTTCTTTAACACTAATTGCAGTTCTTTATACTGGCATCCTGAGAGCTTTATTTTTTATTCCATATTCTTGGGGAGGCTATGATGAAGATGGAGAATGGACTTCTGTACGTGCGACTATAGCAGCCTTGCTCTCTATCGGTGGTTTATTTTTTGTTGGTGATTTGTATGAAAAATATGGAAAATTAACTAACGAGGTAAAACGGCTTGAAGAAGAGAAATATGAAAAGGAAGAAGAATGCAAAGAATTACAGGAACTGTTAAAAACATATAAAGAAGATGATGATGACGATGATTATGAAGTGTAACTTAATATCGTGGATTATTTCTTTATAATATTACACACAAATCCAACTACTTTTCATACCTCAAACATCCACAAAAGCCCGCTATCTGCTCGGCGAGCCGCCTACTTACTAATCAGCGGGTCACAGGTTCGAATCCTGTATCGCCCATTAGACAGCGAGGTTTTTAATAGAGGAACATCAAACAATTCATTTGAATTTTAAAGTGACAGTTCAATCGACATTTGGTTGCCCTTGCATGTGCTCGATAAAGTGTGCGAAAATTTCTTTTTAGACCTATAACTTTTATTACTAACAAGATCGTGTTTTATCCCTTTTTTTTCGTAAGAAAGTGCCGCAAAATCCTTTATTAGCATAAAAACCAAGATAATAGTAAGTATGATATGCGGGAAAATCTTAAGAGCAATTTTTGCTTGATTTTTTCTCTTAAAATCTATATAATATTCACAAAGGAGCGGGGGGAAAAGCTTGTTGCATTTCCGATGGGGGTTAGTTCAAGTACAGCATCGCTCCTGATTAATGAGAATGAGGAAGATGCACTATGACAACATATTCAAAAGGTCTAAAATTAGCTGTCTTACTGTTAATCGTTCTATTACCGGCTGTTTGTTCCGCCGGTTTTACCGGCAGTCTTTCGAGCTCGACCGGCGGAATTATAGGTACGGGTGACTGGATGTCCGATCCGATCGATAAGTCCGTGACGATTTTTTGGTCTGTAACCCTGATGGACAATAATTGGCTCTATGAGTACAAGTTCAGCGTTGACGAACGATTAGGCGACCTTAGCCATTTGATTATCGAAGTGTCACCGTATCTGCAGCATTCAAAAATTTTAAATCCGGCACCATCAATCGAAGTAGATGAGCCCAAATTACACACCGGGGCCAATGGTAATCCGTATATCCCGGACGACATCTTCGGTGTCAAGTTTCCCGCTGAGGAAGCAGCAGACTCGGAGCATACTTGGACAGCCAGTTTTCTATGTGAACATAATCCTATATGGGGAGATTTCTATGCGAGGGACGGCAAAGCAAAGAGCGGGGGGGAGTTTAATACTGTCTGGAATTTAGGTTTTACTGATTCGGATCCCACAGCACTTCCATCAACAGAACCTGGCAATCCATTAGTATTCGGCCATATTTTAGTGCCTGATACCACCACCATTTCAACTACAGGTGACATTTCAGCTCCAGCTACCGCTCCAGCTCCCGGGACTCTGGTTCTTGGTAGTATTGGTGTAAGCTTCGTTGTCTGGTTCCGTAAACGTAGAATGCTATAGACCTTTCGCCTGTTTTTTATTGAGAACAATGATACACAAATAGAAAAGTCAATAACAACGCCAGGTCATTCATTTGTTTTCTCAATCTGCTTTCACTGTTTTACAGGGGCTGTTTGCCCTGTGCGTTTGTTTCTAACAGGCTAAGTTGAATTCATAAAATAATATGGTTAGAAGTGCTGCTTGCCTACTGTATATAATGTATATACAGTTAACAAGTCCCTGCTGCTCTCCTGTCTTTCGACAAAAATATATTTAACCGCAAAACAGAGAAATTTGTGGTTGGACTGATTGTGCCGGCGGTGAGAACAAGGCCCCATAAGGATATCCGACCCGCCCTTATCTATCTCAGGAGTCTTTACACCGCCTCTTGTGGTCTGTTTTCAGGCCGCTGCCCATTAATGCAAATAACAGCACTTCGGCTGAGATCAGCAGATAAATGGGCCCTAACAGAATCCCACAAACGATGGCAAATTCACGCATAGAATGATCCCAGACTCGCCTGCCGTAACAGAAAGCAGCGACTTCGGTGAGAAGGTAGGCCAGCGCTCCCGAAAAAAACCATATGAATAAAATTACGCCTACCGTTGCCATAGTCCCATCCTCAATACTTAAGACAATTACGGCTTCCAAGGTGCAAGACAAGGATGCAAATCCGAAATGTTAAAAATACCTCAACAACTATTATTATATCAATATTATAGCATCTTGCATAGCTCAAAATTTGGTGATCAGCAGATTTTTTTAATGACATAAAGGCAGGATAAAATGAATGATCTCAATCTGAAAATTATCATAGGACTTATTTTTCAGAGTTCGCTCTTCATATCGGTCAAGAACGCCCTTTGTACAGTACGCTGTTCTTGACCTGCTAAGCCAGACGAATCATAATTGTGTATACAAAATCCTGTAGGTTTCTCCGCTTTCAGCTCTCCTGGCATTAAAAAGGGCTTTTTTTCCAAAAAATACGTAGATGTTCTCTGTGTTTGAAAGAGCATTTTTTGATATTTCTTA
>CAZFOQ010000021.1:0-37100 GCA_964520535.1 uncultured Pirellulales bacterium
AACCCTATCGGCAAAAAGACCTAACAGACTTTATTGCACGGACATAGTACTAGGCTTTCCAGGGAACATCGTATACCCTGAGAAAGATAAGATGTATGACCAGAGCTTATTAAACGAATCTAAGAAAGGCATGGGCGGGCATGGATTATCCCATGCCGCGTGTAGTCCTATAACCACAACAGTAATGAAAGAGGACCCTCAAAGACGATGGTAGTCTTTTGAGGGCCAACAATGAAACCTCTTACTTGCTTTAAACAAATAACAAAAATGCCGAATAAGGCCGACAGGTTGTTTTTCTCAAGAACTCTCTATTCTACAAGAACTTACAGTCTCGAAAAAACTCGGGGAAATTTGCTATACCGCATTGAATGATACCTGCCGCTCATACTCAGGGATTTTCTCCTAAGCTTTTCCACAACATATCCTTGTGACGCCAAAATCAGGTATTCATTGCCTCGTTATGGCCGCCCAACATACGGTATACAGGAAAACCACGTGTCTCAGGTTACGGTTGACTCAGAAAATCGAAGCGATCGCTCCAGTTACCAGATGGAACCGGCAAAAGGCTAAATTTTAGGCAAAACCTCCGGCCGCCTCTGTTGTTCTGTTTCCTCCAGAGCACATGCACAAGGCTGGCGGTTATCATTGAATTTAATTGTCGGTCATATCCACGTAGGCATCATCGGTTAAGTAGAGCGTCATAGTTGTTAGGTCAAACTAATTTGGTTCTGTAAACAACATAAAGGACATATCCGCACCTTCGCCCGTCTGATCTGTTATCGGCTGCAATTGCCAGCCTACGCCCGCGGGTGATTGCTGCTCTTGTCCTTCGACGGCATCGTCATTGAACACATGCTCATGATTGGTCCATCCCCAGGGATAGACCATCGACTCAAGATCCTCAAACACTGCCATTACGCTAAACCAGTAAATCCCGTCAACGGCGTCCTGATAGAACCATTCGCCTTGAGGCAGACGCACTGAGTATCTAAAGACGGGCTCAGTACATTCTTCATAAGGGTACTTATCAAAACCGACCAGGACCTCTTCGAAGTCCGAGGCCTTGTATTCCCAGAGCTTTTGGCCCGGTGTACTAAAGGTGCCTGGATCGTTGGGTGTTGGATCAGGTACATCAGACCAGATAGACAGCAGGAAGTAGTCCGGCTTTTTAGGAGGCGTGGCGGTTTCGCATTGGCAGCTCTGGTATTTATATCCAATATAAGAACCCCACCAGACGGCAGCGGTAACCGGTGTCCTGGCCTGACACTGCCAATCATCGTATACACGACGTTGAATAAGCGGTTCGCTAGCGCCGGACTTAATAGCCACTGTGAAGGCCAAATCAATAGGCTCGAACATCAGGGCATGGAAGATGGGATAATTCAGCTGCTCCCAATCGCCACTATAAGGAGCCCAGCCTTCGCCCCAAACCGCAGCCTCATTCCAACGATCAATCGATGTTTTCCATCCGAATCTGGTGGACATACTTCCAGGAGCGTGTACCACATGGGCTTGAACACTTAACCAGTATGTGACGGGATTCAGCTCGGAGCCGCTCGTAACAAATGCTTCGTCGGACTCGATCTGCAAGGTGTATTTGTAGACCTTAGAATGGTCGTATGTACTGTATGCATTGTCGGAGGCCCTGAAGTATCCTTCGGGCTCAGCGTCTATGGATTCAACAGAAAATTCATCGGATGTGAATATATGTGTCCATAGCACTGTCCCAGGCTCACCAGATAAAGTATCACCGTGGATACTCACTTCGAGTGAGACATTGGTGGCACCGCCACTGGGCAGGATGTCTCTGAGCCAGGAGCCCCAGATCTCAATGCCGATCAAGGGACCGGAGACAGTGGAGACAAAATCATCAGCGAGGACCTGCATGGGCCCAGTGGGCGGAAAGTCTTCCGTGGCATCCACGTCCAGCCCTGTCCCGATCAGATCAGGAGGTTGAGTCAACTGATATGTTCCCGCGGTGGCCATGCTGAGTTCATCTTCATAGTGGGACCAGTGACGCAGGTGAGTGAACGGCTGGGCCCACTTGACAAAGTTGGGATCCGTATCCAGCTCGAACGCCATGTCAAAACTCTCTGTCCGGTTGCAACCTATAACTCCTTCGATGGGCGTTATATCTTCCTCAGATGACAGTATAAACGGCCCTAACTCAAATGCGTTCGACCATAAGTTGAAAACAACCGCATCATTCATCCAGTGCCGGGGACGGCTTTTCCAGCCCCACGGATATTCGGGTTCATTAGATGAGTCATAGATTGCAGAAATGCTGATCCACATTACATCACCGACGGCATTGATGATTTCCTCCGGATCCAGATCCACATAATATTGGAAGCACGTATCTGCGGGTATTCCGGGAAATTCGTCAGAGCCCGCCCGTTCTTCGTGCAATCGGTCGGCAGCGACTGTGATATGCCGCATCATCATATACGGATGGCTTACAGGACCTCCTATATCGCTCCAGAAGGCAATCTTGAAACCTGTTGGTTTGGTCTGAGGCGGAACGTCCTGACTCCAGCCTACATAGGAGCCCCACCAGTGCACGGATGTAATAGGCATATTCCCCAGAGGGAAAAAATCGTCCGCTACAATCGTCCAGTTTGATGGTATTAGCGACGGGTACCCATACACATAGGAGGGCTCATCCCAGCCACAGTATACAGGATCTGTTGCCAGCGGATCTATCTCCAACGGCGGTTGCGACCAATTCAAACGATTGAACGGTGATATAATTTCGTAGGGTTCTCCGATACGGACCTTGTAATCTTCGACCTCGCCGTTGTCGACCAGACCGGTATAGGCCGGGATTGTATACGTACTGAATCTAAAACGGGCAAAGGTTTGACCTTTAGCCGCATTGACGGGGACATTGAATACAAGATTGTTAGTTCCGGACGTTAAAATTTTATTATCAAAAATCTGCTCATCGGTATCATCCCAGTCACCATCACCGTTGAAGTCCAACCAGGCACTTAGATATCCCATACATAAGGCAGATACTTGAACCGACGCTGATGTGTCAGGCACAACAGCGGAAGCAAAAACAACGCCGTCTTCGTCGTCCCTGTTATTCAAGTCATCGCCAAGGGCGTCCGCATCCGGTTGCCCATCCGGTTCGGAGTCCAGTATGCTGCCCAGGCGTACATCATAGGCAATGGTGTGTCGAGCCCCATCGCTGGATAATAGCGTCGGATATGTCTGTTCAGGCGCATCGCCAAAGTCTAAACCAACGGTCTCTGTTACATCAAACTCAGTAATATATTCGGGACCACACTGCTTATAACTAATGTACACAGTATAAGTCCCGGAAGCGAGAGAACCCACAGGTACCGAGCGCTCCCAGGGCGTGAAGCCTTGAAGGCAGATCCATCCGGGAGGGTAGTCTTTATCCATATTGATTGTGATCGTATTGTCCGTCTGCGAGACGGCGAACGTGTTGGGTATGCAGCTATTATGCCACTCGCCGCTTAAATGGATGGATATGAAATCTGTTGAGGTCGGTGATGTCGGAATTACCGTTGCGGAGTCCGGCATCCACGAGGAACTATCAGGACAGGTTGGACAGGTAGTTGTAGCGCAGTCTGTACCCGGCCCTTGAGGGACTCCACCTTGCTGTTGACAGACTGTTGGATCCAAGTCTGCACACGAGCCATCCGGGAAGCAACACGCCTGCTGGTTGTCTTCCGTTCCGGCATAGCCTGTGTCATAACCGCTGAATTGGGAGTTGGAGCCGCTCGTATCGGTAGCGACCTGGATCCAGTAATAATAGGTTGTGCCTGGATCAACCGCGTTATCATCGAAGGTGGTGGATGTCTCCCAGCCACTGATATCCAACCTCAGACCCATGGCAGAGGTCGAACGGTGGATCTTATAGTAACTGTCGTATTCGGGACCATTGCAGTATGCATCCCACGTTACACGCACCTTATCTGGATATGTTCCATCCGTAGCAGAGACACCTGTGGGCTGGTAAGGACTCGGATCATACCGCAGGGCAATACCAGAGTTACTGGCCGCGATGCTATTAAGATGCGTACAATAAGCCTGTTGGTTTAATGGATTTTCTTGTAGCGTTAGGAATGTCAACTTACTCATACCTAACAGTGCCGACAGGTCTGCAATCTGGTTACCACGAAGATGTAATGTCTCCAAATTGGTCAATCCGGATAGTGCAGAGATATTACTGATCTGATTGTCAAGTATATCGAAATATGTTAAATTTGTCAGACTTGATAGAGCGGATATATCACTGATCTGGTTGATCTGAAGGACAAGTCGTTCCAGATTTATGAGCCCAGAGAGAGGTGTAATGTTGCTAATCTGGTTACTTGACAAGTCTATTTTTTTAAGATTTGTCAATCCAGATAAAGGAGATAGGTCACTGATGTGACTCGCTTGCCAAAGATAGAGTTCTTGTAGGTTTGTGGCATACTCAAGGCCTGTTAGATCCGTAGTGTCTATTGCCGGGGCAAACCAAGTGAGGTCAAGCATCTGTGATGGTGTTGGATCAGTTATCCCCAGCTCAGATTCAACCTCCGCCTTCAAGGCATAGTCATTAAATTGTACGGTTACCTCATGGATCTCAATACCACTGCATTTCGTAAAGTCCTTTACTTTGTTGAACTGAATGAAAATCTTTCCTGACGAGTCTGCATTGATGTCTTGAAAGACCTCCCATGTGGCCCGGTTCTTGCCCCCGGCCTCTGTAAATATATCATAGTTCTGCAGCTTGAGAGAGCCGTTTATATAAACATTGAACTTGCGTTTGTCGGCGCTGTCCCAGTATATCTCGGCAAAGTGCAGGCTTACACGATATGTACCATTCGGGTGTAATCCATTAATCGTGTAGATCAACATCCCATTGTTATTACGCTCGGTTTGGTACACATAAGTAGGAGTAGAACCGATAGGGCCATAGATGGAAGCAGTGGTTTCGTATGTGCCGCCGCCCGAATAGGAATTGTCACTTTCAAAGTAATCGACGGCGCTTCCTCCACAGTTGATCGCCCTGATGCGCTTCCAATAAGCGCCGAAGGTCGGTGAAACAATCATCGTCAGCAATAGAACGGCTAATGCTATTAAGTACATGCGTTTTGTATTCATGAATCTACCCTCCAAAAAAAATATACCCGCTTCCATTTTGCTGAATGCGTACCTATAGTAAAGACTCGCTACAGGCGCAATCAGCCGCTCCTCTTTCAACACCATTGCATGTTAAGAGAAAAATCCCCTGTCTCAAAGAAAAGCCGGAATCCTGCTGATTCGTTGTTGATGAAGCAATGATGTAATTATTTTAGTGTATCAGGTAATTGAATCAAAATCAAGAAAGGAATACTCAAACTTAGGGATTATAGAAAAAGATCTTTCGGGGGACGACTCACTCTAAATATATAAAGACCATTTGCATAGGTAGCACCTCAAGTCTCCATGACCGCCAGATTCAGGAACTTTTTTTGAAATATTTAAGGCCTAAAGGTATCATTTCTTCATAAACCGCTGTCAAATAAGGGATTAAATATTCTAAAAAATTTTTTAACAAAAACGCTATATATCATTGACAGATACCTTGTATTGCCATATACTAAAGATATGGACAATAGATTTTTTGACAACTGGGCCACGCAATTAAGAAAGGGGATGCTTGAGTTTTGCATCCTCAACTCTATAAGAGTTGCAAGCCTTTACGGCTACGACATCGTCCGTAAGCTCCGTGATATTCCAGGCCTGGTCATTAGCGAAGGCACAATTTACCCGATCCTTAGTCGATTGAAACGAGAAGGCTTCGTTTGCACCACTATTAAAGAATCGTCCGAAGGTCCCCCGCGAAAGTATTACGAACTGACTGAAAAAGGCGAAGAAATCTTGGGGCAGATGAACGACTACTGGCAGGACATTAGAAACGGAACTGACTCTCTAAGAGGAGAATAATCATGATACTCAAACTAAGTCTCAACGCTCAAAAATCCTTCGAGGATTACCTCAATCAAGTCAAGACCTGCCTGAAATGTGTCAAATCCGTCGATGCAGAAGAAATACAGCAGCAAATAACCGAGCATATTGAAAACGAACTTTCCGGCTCGACAGAACCGGTCAGCTCTGAGAGTCTGGATGAGGTTCTCAGAAAACTCGGCAGGCCCCAACAGTGGGTTCCCGAAGAAGAATTATCCTGGTGGAAAAAATTCGCCCTGCGTGTTAGAACCGGTCCGGAAGACTGGCGTCTGGCATACATCTCCTTCGGCTTACTGATAGCCGGCTTTTTATTCCCGCCTTCCCTTATTGTATTGGTACCTGCCAGTTACCTTGTCTCCCGTGCCGCGATGTCACTTTCCAACTACAATATCCAGGTCAAAGCCCAAAAATGGCTTCTCTACCCATCGATGATTATTGTGACTCTTTTTCTTGCCGGAGTACTATTACTGTTTCCTTTGTCCTTTCTAATCCCAATTGCCGGAGAGCTCGAAAGTTCTATGATGGAAACTCACAATATCGAAAGTAATGACCATTACTGGTATGTGGCCTCTTCGTTTATCGCTATGCTAATTTGCCTGTGGTGGATTTTAGTAGACATTATTTGTCTGATAAATCCGGCACTACCAAAGAAAATCTTTTATCCCTTTGCCGAATGGTTTAAGCGCAAACATGCCTTTATCTTGATGATACTTGCAATTGTCGCTTTATCGATATCCGTAGCGCTCTGGATATATACCGTCAATACGTATCTGTACTAAAGGCCGAATGATTCAACTAACTTAATGATTCGTCGCGCGGTCACAGCTTTTTTCGCCGCGGCAAATTTTTGCCAGGGCCCTTCGCCCATTTTTATATGCACGGCAGATTTTTCGCTTCCGACCGCTTCAGGTGCGTTGGCAACAATCATATCAAGGTTCTTGTCCCTGAGCTTCCGTTCGGCATTTTGACAGAGGTTTTGATCTTCCAACGCAAAGCCGACGATAATCTGCCTTTTACCTTTCTTGTGTTTCCCCGCCCAATTTAAAATATCGACCGTCGGCTTTAACCTGATTATTAAATCACTTTTCGACTTTTTAATTTTCACTTTCGATTTTTTCACGGGAGTATAATCAGCCACGGCAGCAGTCATCATCAAACAGTCACATTTGATAAAGTATTTTTTCACCGTCTCGAACATTTGAGCGGCGGATTCAACCCTGACAACCTGAACGCCGTCGGGGATCCGCAGTGAGGTTGGTGACGTGATCAGTGTCACTTTATGGCCGGCTTTCAATGCCGCTCGGGCGAGGGCATAGCCCATCCTGCCGCTGCTTGAATTGGAGATAAAGCGGACCGGGTCAATATATTCGCGAGTGCCGCCGGCTGTGATTAAGATTCGCATGATTGAAACATGAGATAAAAAATATAAAAAATCCCCGGCGAAACCGGGGGGCTAAATAAGTACACCGTTTATCCTGACTTCTTCGCTTTGATTCGAGAAGCAATCTGTTCGATCTTTTTTAAGATATCCTGCGGCTCTGACATCCTGCCGAAGCCTTTATCTCCGCAGGCAAGTCGTCCTTCCTCCGGACCAACTGACTGAAATCCCATTTTTTTTGCCGTCTCGAGGTTTTTTTGTACGGCCGGATTTGCCCACATTTTATTATTCATGGCGGGAGCTAACAGTACAGCACCCGATTCAATCAGCGGCCAACAGGCACAAATGGTAGTGCTGAGCAGGTCATCGCAGATGCCATTTGCAATTTTACCAATAATATTGGCAGTTGCAGGTGCAACGACGACAATATCCGCCCAATCAGCCAAAGTTATATGGCCAATTTGATGTTGTTCGGGCGTGTTCCACAAATTGATAAAAACAGGTGAACAGGTGACGGCTTCAAAACTTTTCGGGCCAACAAAACGGCAGGCATTTTCAGTCATTACAGTTTTAACGTTGGCTCCGGCAGCAGTCAGCTTGCCGGCCAAATCGACTGCCTTGTATGCAGCGACTCCGCCGGTAACACCAAGCAAAACATTTAAATTATCCAGCATCACATGTCTCGTCCCGCCGCCGATTTATACAGGGGTGCTGAGCTTATTAATTCTTCTCTGTGCCCTCTGTTGTCAGACCATCATCGACAGCAATCTTGTCCTGCAGAATTTCCTGAATAACAATTTCGAGCATCGTTCTGCCTTCGGTATCCTCAATCAAAGGCCGAGCGCCCTGTAACAGCTCACCCAGCCGTTTTTGAACCAGCGCCGTCAATTTGAATCTACCGCCGACCTTGTTGATTAGTCTATCACTCTTGAGTTCGTCTATCATATTTCGTATCTCTGATTTAGAATTTTGTTATGATCCTTGCCAAAGTTCAGGGTTCCGAACTTCAGGGCGCCTCACCCCTGGAGCCTTTGATAATTTGTACACATTCATTCACTGCCTGCTGCAAATCCTCGTTTACAACCATATGTTTATAATACTGCCAGGCTGCAGCGATTTCAATGCTCGCACCACCCAGTCTTTCCTCGGCGGCTTCAATAGCTTCTCTGCCTCTGTGGTTCATACGCTCCGCCAAAACCTTTGCGCTGGGCGGTAAAATAAAAATCATTACTGCATCGGTATAGATTGCCTTTACTTGTTTGGCACCTTGAACGTCTATCTCCAAAATAACAGTCTTACCGGTATGCAGCGATTCTTCAACCTTGTCCCTTGGTGTCCCGTATAGATGGCCGAACACCTCAGCATGTTCCAGTAACAGCCCTTTATCAATTCGCTCTTTAAATTCCTCTTCTGATATGAACCAATAGTCCTGCCCGTCAACTTCGGTTTCGCTTCTCGGTCGGGTAGTTACCGAGACGCCAAGGCAGACGTCATTGAGTCGTCTGACTATCTCCTTACATATAGTGCTTTTACCAACACCGGACGGACCGCTCACTATCACAACCTGACCTTTGCTACCGTTCGTATCGCTCATCCCTACCCTTAAAATAGTATCAGAAAGTTTTATAAAATACCAACCAAAAAGTTCTATCTACTCAACATTCTGAACCTGTTCTTTTATCCGCTCTATCCAGCACTTCATATCCACCACACAGCGGGCAATCTCACAATCCGAGGCCTTACTGGCGATTGTGTTCGCTTCTCTGAGCATCTCCTGGCTGATGAAGTCCAACCTGCGCCCAGCCTGCTCATTTGCCTGACAGCTCTGAACAAATTGCTGCAGATGTGAATTCATCCGTCCAATTTCTTCGGATATATCCGATCTGTCTGCATAAATCGCTACTTCTCTTGCAAGTGTTTCCTGGTCCAACTTCAATTTCGCCTCTGCGAGCAATGTATCCACTCTTTGCTTTAGTTTTGTCATGTATTCCCGCACGACAGCAGCACTTCGAGCGCGTATCTGCTCAAGGTCTTTCTCTATTGCCCGGCAGTGCCCCTTTAATTCCTCCACGAGGAAGTTTCCTTCGGTGACACGCATTTGCTTGAGCTGTTCTATCGCCTCCTGACTGATGCTCAGGACCGATTCTCTGGTTTGCTTCGTCACTTCTTCATTAGGCGTCGCCGGTCGAACGATTCCGGGCAGGCTCAACAAGTTTCCAATATCGAAAGCCCCTTTGAAGCCGGCCGCTGCCCCGGCCCGACTCAACGTCTCCATAATAGTCTGCAAAGCAGTTTCATCTATATCAAAGAGCACATTTGCCGATATGTCCCTAAGCCGAAGTGAGTAATTTACTGTCCCCCGAGATAAATTCTTTCGAAGAAGCTTCTCAATATCTTCTTCAAGAAAGGAGAACAACTCCGGCAATTTTATGATAGTCTTGAAGTAGCGATTGTTAACGCTTTTGACTTCAACGGTGTAACTTGCGCCATTAATTTCACCTTGTGCCTGACCATAACCAGTCATACTGTTTATCATAAAATTCCGCTTTCAATCTAAAAACGCGTTCAACCCTGTTATCTGTGCTAACAACAATCCCTCTTAATTGACTGGTGTGTTTGCATCGTTACTCTCATTAGAGCCGCTGGTTTCAACCTCGGTGCTGCCGCTCGGAAGCGTTTGCTCCGGCATTGCAGGCGGCTCCGGCTGGGTTGCTCCAAGACCACCGACAGCATTACTATCCGTAGCAGTGCTCGGTTGAGTCTGGGTACCACCAATCGGAACAGTTTGTTCCTGGTCAGCCGGCATTTCCCGCTGAACCGGCTGGCCTACTCCAAACTTACTGGCATCCGGCTCGGGCTCTTTGTAGAATTTGGCCATCACCACTGCGAGACTCAGAAATATGCCCGTAAGCACTATTGTAACCCAGGTCAGGAAGTCACCGGTTTTGGAACCCAAAATTCCGCTGGCCATAGCGCCGCCAAAGGCCCCACTCAAACCGCCACCTCTGCCCTTCTGAATCAATATGATCAGAATCAGTGCCACGCAGCACAAAACGAACAGAACGGCGATCACATTCATAATAAAACTTACTGCCAATAACGGAAAAGCAGTCATATTCGCTGCCCTTTCAATTGACTATTGATAAAATTAATTTTTATTATTACTCAAGAAGAATCTCACTTCTTTTAGCAATAAGCCCTTAATCTTAAATTATACTGCCGCCTGAATTATAGCGAGAAAATCATCTGCTTTCAGACTTGCCCCGCCGACCAGTAAACCATCGACATCCTGCTGGCTCATCAAGTCCGCTGCGTTGCCCGGTTTGACCGAACCACCGTAGAGAATGCGAATGTCATCAGCTAACCGTTCATTATACATCTGACCCAGGAGCTCTCGTATAAAACCATGCACTTCCTGAGCCTGCTGTGGTGTTGCTGTCAGGCCGGTGCCGATGGCCCAGACCGGCTCATACGCCATTGTAACTGCTGCGAGCTTTTCGGCACTCAAACCGGCCAAGCCTTGCTTTATCTGCCGAGTTACTACCTCATTTGTTTGCGAAGCCTTACGTTCGGCAAGTAATTCACCTACACACAATATCGGTAAAATTCCTCCATTTATCGCAGCAGTAACTTTCTTATTTATTAGCTCATCAGCCTCGCCGATCACGTGCCGACGTTCCGAATGACCACACAGACAATAGTTACAGCCAATATCTTTCAGCATTGAGACACTTATCTCGCCGGTGAAAGCTCCATCCGGTTCAAAATATACATCCTGAGCGCCAATGGCAATGCTCGATCCATTTAGAGCCTGAACAATTGTCTGTAAATAAACAAAGGGTGGACAAACAGCCACAGTCACACTATGGCCCGCCGACTCCATAGACCTGGAGGCGAGAAGCTTAGCCAGTACGACACTCGTATGGCTGTTCGTGTTCATCTTCCAGTTGCCGGCGACAAATGGTTTTCTCATAAAAAACTCCTAAAAACAGAGTTCGGTTTGCGGTTCATCGATGAACAATGAACTCATAACTACGAACCCAATTAAAGCAACTCCGTAGCCCTCGGGAAACTGCCCAAGATCGAAAGCTGCAGGCAGTGTTTGCGTGACTCTTCCAGACCATCCTGAACTTTTTTATCTGTCCTATGTCCCAGGAAATCCATAAAGAAATAGTATTCCCACTGCCTTTTTTTGCTGGGCCTGGACTCTATATTTGTCAGGTTAATCTCGTATTTCTTGAAAACATCGAGCACATCGGCCAGAGCACCGGCTTTATGAGCGGTACTGAATAATATGGCAGTCTTATCTTCGCCGGTAGGCTTTGCATCTTCCCGGCTGATTACCAGAAATCTGGTTATATTATTGGCAATGTCCTCGATGTTCTCGTAAACAACTTTCAGATTATACAATTCTGCAGCCACACGCGAGCCAATGGCAGCGGTCTTTGGCTCATTCGCAGCCATTTGAGCAGCCTTGGCGGTGGATGCTACAGCGACTGTTTGGGCACCCTTGAAAGTGGCGCTGAGCCAGTTTCGGCACTGAGCGAATACTTCCGGCTTAGAGTAGACCACTTCAATTTCTTCTAACTGACAATTTGCCAACAGATTATGATGGATCGCCATAAGAACTTCGGCGCAAACCTTTACATCCGAATCTATCAGTGCATCAAGGGTCTCTATCACTCCGCCGCCCATCGTATTTTCTACCGGGGCAAGGCCAAGATCGCAATGCCTCTTGCTTACTTCATCAAAAATACTTGTGATATCCGTCAAAGGTTCATATTCAACACTCTGGCCGAATTTGAGCATAGCGGCGGTATGGCTGAAGCTCCCGCCCGGACCAAGATAGCCGATCCGCAACGGCCGCTCCAATACAAACGAGCCGCTCATCAATTCACGCCAAATGGCCACAAGACACTTGTCCGGCAACGGACCGTCATTCGCCTTGGTAATCCTGGCAAAGACTTCTTTTTCTCGATCCGGCGCGTAGATAGGTTTGTCGGTTTTGTTTTTGAGCTTTCCTATCTCCACCACAACACGCGCGCGCTCATTGAGCAGTTTCACAAGCTGATGGTCAAGCTCGTCTATTCTTTTTCTCAGTTCTTCAAGCGACATAAATTAAAAGCAAAGATTATTCTTATATCAGGCCATTTTTGTAAAAACTAATATATCTAACAAAATTTTGCCCTTGCGTCAATGAATTTGCTGCATTAGATAATTAATTGGCACACAATTTGGGCAAAAAATGCAAAAAGCCATGAAATATGTGATTTTCAGGACAAAATGGGGCTATTTCGGCTTAGCCGGCACCGAATCCGGTCTTTACCGAACACAACTTCCCTTCCCAGAGCCTGAAAAAATCGAATCTCTATTTTTGAAAAATCTGCCGGAAGCCAAATTCGATAAATCTTATTTCAAAAATCTCCAGAAAAAATTAGTTGCCTATTTTGAAGGTGCCCGTGTGAATTTCAGTCGGGATATTCCTATCACACTCAACGACTTTCAAGGATTTTCCCGCTGGGTTTTAACCGCCTGCCGAACTATCGGATTCGGCCAAACAATCACTTATGCCGGACTGGCGAAGAAATCAAAAAGCCCTGCCGCGAGCCGAGCCGTCGGTAATGCCCTGGCTAAAAATCCCCTGCCGCTGATTATTCCCTGCCACCGCGTCATCCGTAGCGACGGCAAACTCGGCGGCTTCTCCGCGCCCGGCGGAATAAATATGAAAAAAAGACTGTTATTACACGAAAAACATACGCAATAATTTTATTCGAGATGGATAACGCCGGTTCGCCGATCCGCCTCAAGGCTGGCCCTTTTGATAATATCGTAGAGTTCGCGGCAGTGCCGCACCTTCTCAAAGACAAACTCCGGATCCGACTTGTCGGTCGTGACTAATGCCACGGTGCCGATTCCGACGATGCAATCAATCAGACTCCGGCGTAGCTTCAGGTCAATCACACGAAACATATCCAGATTATCAATCCGCCGATCGAGTATCCCTCTGCTCCACTCGATCCTCTCGTCGGAAACCTCATAATAAATCATCTTAAGATAGAATGCTTTTACTAAAATACCAAATACAATAATTCCACCAAGGGCCCAGCCGATAATTTCCCTGTATCGACCAACCAACAAAACCTGATCTATCGTCAGTCTTGAGCCGATGAGGTTATTAACAATGCTTTCGAGAGGAAATTTTATAATCAGCCACACTACAACCAGAAGTATCAGAGCCTTAATCAATGTCGGTATCATCCCCAGCAGAGAAGGTCGGCCGGCAAACACGACACCATCGCCAATGGCTCCGGCCTCGGAGGATTGTGAATCCGGCTCTGCATTGGCTTCGGCTTCCAGGGCCCGTGCCTTGGCGGTATTTAAGAATTCGCCGCAGAATCGGCACTTCATCGCACGAGCCTGGATGATTTCAGCACAAAAGGGGCAAGGCTTTGTCTTCAAATTGAAATATACCATCAATTATATATCGGAAATAGTTTTCAAAAATCGCAGACATTTATCACAGAATCGCATATACCTAACACAACCAAAATGGATTTTTTGCCAATCCTTGTTTTCAGTACTAAAAACGCCGATCTTTTACCCCGCTTATCCCCCGGCCACGTGCCGGGATTTTTTCGCTTTTTTTGACCCCCAGAACTGCTCTGGCAGCTAACCTGAAATTGGCTTTGTTTGGGTTCGTTTTTACCAAGTGTCCAATTCGATTTTTCGCCGTATTCCTTTGTTATATATGAACTTGCGCTCACTTGACTTTTTTTGAATTTGGCTTTGTTTTGCATAAAAAAGTGTGATTTGTAGAATACTTTCGACAATTGTCGAATAATCCTTTCGTTTCTCGTCGCTCCGCCTAAGGCGTCCCTTATGGGAGTTCCTCGTATCTCGTACCTTAGGCACGAGTGAAGCGAAATAATTAAATTAGCCATCCCGACAGAGTCGGGATTCCGCAATTTTACACTTTGCATACCTATGGCATAAATTTTGATTTTTGATTTGTCCTCCGTTATTGACTTGCTATCCCCCACCATCCCCATCCCTTGCGGGATGAGGCTGCCACCGATTTTCGATTGAACTACTAATCCCGTGAGATAGGCTATAAGCCGCCATCTCATGGGGTGAACTCCGAACCATGAACAATGAACCCTCCTTAGTTCGTTGCGTATTCTACCCAAAAACGCCCAAAAAACAAGCAAAATTCCCGTTTTTATGGAAATTGTCCTTGAATCGTGACTTGTAATCCGTGACTCGTGCCTAAGATACGAACGACGTGCGACGGAATCAATCTATAATATTGATAGGCCCCGGTTTTTTCGAAAATTGAGGTAAAAATTCTTGAACAAAATGCTGATATTTTGGTATGATAATATATATATAAGGCGGTGATAATTTTTTATAATATCATAATTCTTGTCGTCATTATATTTATACCGTTTTCGCATTCATACCAATCACGCCTTGAAAAGATAATAGATTTGCTTTTATCTGGTAGGATACAGGTACGTAGCCTTTATCGTCATCATATTTTTACATGTTATTAAGAGGGATAGGAAAATGCGAGGAAAATCAATTCTTATACAATCTCTATTGTGCCTGCTGTTTTTACTGAAAGCACACTGCCCGGCCGCAACCGGCAGAATCATCTACATTAATGACAATGCAAATGGTTTAAATGATGGCTCAACGTGGGCCTCCGCTAAGGGATGCCTTACGGCGGATGCAAATTATCCTGAACAGCCGGTCTATTTCGCCGATGCGAATCTAAAGCGAGCTGTAGAAATAAATCTTGGTATTACGAATCCGACTTCGACGGATATGCTTGAGCTTGACAAACTCGATGCATACAGTGGTGAGATCAGTGATTTGACCGGTCTGGAATATGCAGCGAATCTTCGGATCCTGAATCTTACCCGAAATCAGATCAGTGATATCTCGCCCATTTCCGGACTCACCAACCTCCAAAGACTATATCTGTCCGACAATCAAATTAGCGACATCTCACCGCTTTCCGGACTTACAAACCTGCAACATACGAATCTATCCAATAATCAAATCGGAAATAACCTCTCGCCGCTTTCCGGATTGGTAAATTTAATAGATTTGGGTCTCCAGGGCAATCAGATAAGCGACATCTCGCCACTTTCTGAACTCAAGAACCTTCTGTGGCTGTTTCTCGGCGGTAACCAAATCAGCGACCTTTCGCCACTTTCAGGTCTTTCTAAATTAGAGACAATATGGTTGTCCAACAACCAAATCAGCGATATTTCACCCCTTTCAGAACTCACAAACCTGCAGAACCTATATCTGTCGGGCAATCAGATCAGTGACATTTCATCGGTATCCGGTCTTACGAATTTGGAACGGCTGAAACTCGGAGACTGTCAGATTGCTGACTTATCACCACTTTCCGGTCTTACAAATTTGCGGGATTTGTATCTCATAGACAACCTGATTAGTGACATATCGCCCCTTTCCGGCCTCACAAACCTTGAGGAACTGAACCTTGGTAACAATCAAATCAGCGACATCTCACCCCTTTCCGGAATCATTTGCCTCCAGATGCTGTATTTAGGTAGCAATCAGATTAATGATATTTCGCTGCTTTTCGAATTTTCGAACCTACAGCGTTTGGATATTGGCTACAATCGGATCAGCGATATTTCAGGCCTTTCCGGACTCACGGGCCTGGAGTGGCTGAGGCTCTCAAACAATCAGATCAGCGACCTCTCACCGCTTTCCGAGCTCACGAACCTAAAGGATCTATCACTCAATTACAATCAGATCAGTGATATCTCGCCACTTTCCGGGCTTATAAACCTACAAGAACTCAACATATGGTTTAATCCACTTGGAGCGGATGCTTACAATATTTATATTCCCCTGATCGAGAGATATGGTACGAACATTTATTATGATCCGCCTGTGTGGCGGACGTTGACAATCAGCTCAGCAGCCGGCGGTTCTGTCACGGTGCCGGGCGAGGGAAATTTTAATTATACGAATGGCACAATCGTGGATATTCTTGTCGCCGCAGATCAGGGATATAATTTTGTTGAATGGACGGGGACAGCGGTTGATGCCGGAAAAGTTGCCGATCCTTATTCGGCCGGCACGATGGTGACTATGGATGCAGACTATGTGCTCCAGGCTAATTTCGAGCCGATCGAGGTTACGTTAATCTACGTCGATGACGACGCCACGGGTGTCAATAACGGCACGAGCTGGGAGAATGCCTACGTTTGCCTGCAGGATGCTTTGACCTCCTCTATGGGACGCCTTACGGCGGATGCAGAAACTGCCGAAAAGCCTATCGAAATTCGTGTGGCTCAGGGTATTTACAGGCCGGATCAGAGGGCGATGATAAGACAAGATAAGCTACGGATTGTCTCTTCCGGCGACTGGACAGCTACGTTTCAACTTATCGATAATGTGGCTATAAAAGGCGGCTATGCCGGACTTGGCGAACCGGACCCTGATGCCCGCGATATTAATCAATACGAAAGCGTTTTGAGCGGTGATCTTAACGCGGATGATGACCCGGATTTTGCCAATATCTGGGATAACAGTTATCATGTAGTCACAGCCAGCGGAACTCAGTGGACAGCGATACTGGATGGTTTTACCATCACCGGAGGTAATGCTGATGGGCCGTTCCCTTACGACAATGGCGGTGGTATATACAATGTTGAAGGCAGTCCAATGCTGATCGATTGTACGCTGAGAGGAAATTCGACGACAGGAAATGGTGGAGGGATGCATAACAGCGTTTACAGCGTCCCGGTGCTGATTAACTGTACTTTCAGTGGCAACTTGGCAGATATGACTGGCGGGGGAATGTACAACGACAAGAGCGGTCCGATGTTAACTAATTGCACATTCAGTGAGAATATGGGAGGAGGTGGTGGAGGGATGTACAACGACGGAGGTATCCCAATGCTGGCTGATTGCGATTTTACTGGTAACTCAACAACAGGAAGTGGAGGTGCTATATATAACAACGGCAGCGATCCTTTTCTTCTTGGCTGCTTATTCAGTGCCAACTCAGCGTCAAGAAGCGGCGGTGGGATGTACAATCGCTACACCAGTCAGCCGCTCCTGACCAACTGCATCTTCAGTAGTAATTCTGCCGACAGAGGCGGAGCAATGGAAAACTTAAACACCAGCCAGCCGACACTGATTAACTGCACCTTCAGTGCCAATTTCGCAGAAAGTACCGGGGGTGGAACTTCAAACCTCCATAATAGTCGATTGACGCTTATCAATTGTATACTCTGGGGCGATGTACCTGACGAGATCAGCGGATCGGCATACGTCTCTTATAGCGATATAGAGGGCGACTGGATGGGCGTATGGATGAACAATATCGACATTAATCCATTGTTTGTTGATCCGGACAACGGCGATTATCATCTGAAATCTCAGGCAGGCCGATGGGATCCAAAGAGCGAAAGATGGGTAATTGACGATGTAACGAGTCCATGTATCGATGCGGGCGATCCGAACATTCCAGTCGGTCTTGAGCGTTTTCCCAACGGCGACAGAATCAATATGGGTACATACGGCGGCACGCCGGAAGCCAGCCTCTCACCCAGCCAACTATTGCCTTTGCCGGCTCAGGCTTCAAATCCCGATCCTCCGGATGGTACTATGAATGTTTCTCCTGATGTTATAGTAAGCTGGTCGCCGGGTGAGAATGCAGTTTCTCATGATGTATATTTCGGATTCACAAATCCGCCGGAATTTGTAGGCAATCAAATTGAAACGGAATATGACCCTCCGGGTATGTTGCCTACACTAGCACAATGTTACTGGCGTATCGATGAAATAGATAGTCAGGGTAATATCATACCCGGCAAAACATGGAGATTCACTGTCCATGAGTACAAAGGCAGAGCCTGTTTCACGGGCGAGACTCGTGTATGGATCGATGGGGCTGCTATTGCAATATCAAATGTTGCTGCCGGACAAAATATCAGGCATCTAAATATTTCCGGCAAAGTTGAAACTGTTCAGGAGCACGAAGGAACATTTGTTTGTTATGATGTATTGCTTGAAAGCGGAAATTGTATCACTATAGCAGAAAATCATTACTTCATGTCAGAGTCAGGTCAATGGATTTCTCTGAAAAATCTCAAGGACGGAACAAGATTGAAAACAGCAAAAGGTTTAATTGAGATTGAAAGCATTACCAAACAACCGAAGCTCTATGTGGGCAAGGTCTATAATCTCAAAGTCGAAGGCTCAGACAGATATCTGGTCGGCGAGGATGCGGTTATCGTGCGTGATTATTAAGGCCTATTATCTGCGATTACTGCCCCATTGGCATTGCTCCGGGCTAAAGGCTTATTCAGGATGACATGGAAAGAGCATACGGAGCAAAAGTGTCATTTTAGAAGATGATCGCCGCATAGCCGACACTATCGGCACTTGATGTCCCCATCTTGCTGAGCATCACTTTATTACTGTTGGTATGTGCAAGCAGGAGACCTTTCTTAGAGCCCAACTTTTTCGCTGCTGCTATCGTTGCGGCTGAAGCGCCGGGACCGCAGGCATTGCAATTCTCTGCGGCACTGGCGAGTAAAGCCTGCGGCTCAAGCTTGAGAGCGAAATCAATAAACTTCTTGTCATTGACAGAATCAACCCATTGCAAAGCATCCCGGCCGACTCCCTTTGGTGTAAAACCGTACCGCGGGCCGTAATGGGTCAAATCAGTTGAGCCGATACAAACGATTTTTTTGTTCTCGTTCCGACTGATAATTTCGCCAACATTTTCACCCAACGTTATCGCCTGCTCCGAAGGCGGGACCAGAACAGGCAATACCTTTGCTCCGGCAAAAAGATATTGAATGAACGGGATTTGCACTTCGATACTATGCTCGTTTCGATGCGAGCTGCAATCACTTTCGCAGGGGCCGGCATCCAATACCTGGTCGGCCAGGTCCTCGTCAACAGGCACTTCGCCGAGCGGGGTTTCCCAGAAACCTCTGTCATAAACAGCCGGCACGGCACTGAAATAGCCGTGAGCCGCCCCGAATATTACAAAAGTATGGACCTTTTCGTGCTGCTGCCGAATCGCCGAGAAGACCAGCGCAGCTAAACTGCCGCTGAACGTCCAGCCGGCATGTGGAACGATGCCCCCAACTATTGTCTCAGGCAATGATTCATTTGAGGCTATTGCATCGATGAAATCATTGATTTCGTCTATGCAGGCATCGTGCTGACCGGGATAAAACTGACCTGCAACAATGGATTTTCTTGTTTGCATTTTTAGCACCCCTTAGCTGATTCTTGACTATCAACTCTAATTTATACCCGAATATAAAATTTCTTCCTATTCTGCCGGCCGGCGCCAAGTAAACTTGCTTTCGAAGCACCAAGCCGTTATTATTACCGCATAATTTGAAACAATATTGTAACCTATAAAAAAGAGAAAACAATGTTATCTGAAAAAAATACTCCCGTAGCCGTAGTGATAGGCTCAGACAGCGATATGGACGTCATGCGAAGCTGCATAAAACAGCTCGAAGATTTCGGAATTAAACCGATAGTCCGGATTATTTCAGCTCACCGGACGCCGCAAAATGCTGTTGAATTTGCTCAAAATGCGGCGAAAAAAGACATAAAAGTAATTATTGCCGCAGCCGGCATGGCCGCCCACCTGGCAGGAGCCCTGGCGGCACAGACAAGTTTACCCATAATCGGTGTACCATTGAGTTCGGACTCCGGATTAGGGGGGATTGATGCCCTGCTGAGCACCGTCCAGATGCCTCCGGGCGTACCGGTCGCAACGATGGCTGTTGGTAAGGCAGGAGCCAAAAATGCCGCTGTGTTTGCTGTGCAAATATTAGCACTGACTGACAAGAACCTTCGTGAAAAGCTGACTGAATTCAAAAAGGCCCAGGAAAAGAAGGTTATCGAGAAGGATTCGGACGTCCGGTAAAATCGCCGGTTTCCGTATAACAACCAACAAAACTTACTTCTGTCTTGCAACTCGGCGACTAATTTAGTATAAATTTGATAATGGTCAGTTGCGCCTGCTTAGGCGCTCATCTATAATCTCTTTGCTACACGCAGGCAAAACTTACTAAGGAAGAAGACACGCTCAAGCAGCAGAAAAATCAAGTTGTTGGAATAATATGCTTTAGAATCAGGTTTTTTACAAGAAGTAGGCCAATCATGTGTAAGAAAAGAATAATATTATTTTTCTTGTGTTCGCTGCTTTTCTTAACGTCTAATGTTACGGGCGCAGGCACTTGGTCGTTCTTGAATGATCCGGATCTGGAAACGGACATCAATAAATCGGGCTCTCTGATTCAGGCCGGCAACCTGGGTTTAAATGCCCTGACTGTAAGAGTGGGCGGAATCACATACCTGTCTAATCCCGATAACGTTTCCGGCGGAACCGCAGTAGGTAGTCTTGGGTATTACAGTGGCTCGGATACTAATATTGAGAATCTTCTCAACACAGGTCAGGCAAACGAAAGCTGGGAGTGGCCCAGACATGTTCAGTTCGATTTTTCAGATCTGGTGATTGACGCTGATTATCGCTTTCAGGTTTTTGTCGCTTTTGCCGGCGAAGGAGATGGTGACTTCTATATCGGCGATTGGTCTGAGTATGAGTGGTATCCGAGTACTAATATGGTACTTGTGACTTACGAGTGGACAGCCGATGCAGATACTATTAGTATCCGGGTTGGTGCCAATGGAGATGATAACTGGACCCATATGGATACCATGGCGTTTACGCTACACACTAAGGATGGTATCCAGAATATCCATCCACCTAACGGTGCAACGGAAGTGCCACGGATTACGGTCCTAAGGTCCTAAGTTGGACACCGGGGGAGCTTGCCGATAAGCATGACGTATACTTTGGAAATACTTTCGATGATGTTAACGATGCCGGTGTAGATAGTCCCCTACTTGTTGGTCCGGCTCAGGATGCTAATGTGTATGATCCCGGTATTCTCGAATTCGGCCGGACCTACTACTGGCGAATCGATGAAATCAATGCACCGCCGGACTCAACGGTGTTTAAAGGGGATGTCTGGAGCTTTACGGTCGAATCCTTTGCATATCCAATCTCCGCTGAAAATATAACCGTCACAGCCTCCAGTTACACAGAGGGTCAGGAACCTGAAAATACCGTGAATGGCTCGGGTTTGGATGTTAATGACCTCCACACAAACACAACTGCAGCTATGTGGCTCACACCGGCAGGAGAAGCCGGACCGGCCTGGATTCAATATCAGTTCAACAAGGCCTATAAGCTACATCAGATGTTAGTCTGGAACTATAACGGCGAGTCTTTCCTCGTCGAATTAGGCCACAAAGAAGTCACCATCGAGTATTCAGCCGATGGTACTAAATGGACGCAGTTAGATGGTACCTTTGAATTCCCACAGGCAACTGGTGAGAATGATTACGCTTCTGATATTATCGTTGATTTCGATGGAACAATAGCAAGATTTGTTAAGATTAATGCCGTGAGCAACTGGTTGGGATGGGTTCCTCAGTACGGTCTAAGTGAGGTGCGCTTCCTGCACGTCCCCGTCAGTGCTAAAACACCCGTACCCGCTGACGGGGCAACAAATGTTCCTGTGGATGTGACCCTCGGCTGGGTAGCCGGCAGAGAAGCGGCTGAACACAACGTCTACTTTAGCACGGACGAGCAGTCTGTGATAGACGGCACTGTGCTTGTTGATACCGTAATCCAGACAAACTATGGCCCCTTATCCCTTGGTCTGGATAGCACTTACTACTGGCGGGTGGACGAGGTTAATAATGCTGATATCTGGCAAAGCGATATCTGGAACTTCACGACGCAAGAGTATATCGTTGTGGAAGATTTCGAGTCGTACAATGACATTCCTGAGGGACAAGAGGGCAGCAATCTGGTGTATTTTACCTGGATAGACGGGGGATATGGTGAATTTAACGACCCGACAAACGGTTCGACCATAGGTTATCTTTCGGTCCCTTCTCTCGATCCCAATATCTTTCATAGCGGCAGACAGTCAGCACCTTTAATGTATGACAACAGTAGTGCGAGCTTATCAGAGGTTACAGTGAGCCCTGTAGATATGGCGATTGGTCGAGACTGGACCATAGGTAACCCAAGCAGGTTGGTGATATGGTTCTATGGCGACCCTAACAATGCCACAACCGAACAGATGTATGTGGAGCTGAACGGTGTCAAAGTCACATATGACGGCGATGCCGGTGATATAGCTATTCCATTGTGGCAGCCTTGGAATATCGACCTTGCACCACTTGGCATCAATCTTATCAATGTTACGACCTTTAGTATAGGCTTTGGGCGTACCGGCACTACCGGAGGTTCAGGTATTGTGTTCATCGGTGATATTCGTCTTCATCTTCCGCTGCCGGAAGCACCGGAACCGGAGCCTTTTGACGGACAGTGGACTTATATTTTTAACGGAGACGCCGGTGTTATGGGTGCAGACAACAACTTCGATTCCCTCGATGGTACATGGGACCATAGTAACGGTTCGGATGAGTGGGATGGTTCTGTGATAGGTGAGGCTCGTCCCGGTGGTGTCTCTGTAATAGATGGGTACCTGCGTATTCAGGAAACCGGCGATCCGAGAGACCATGATATGAGTGACCCGGGCAGTAACCGTAAGGTTGCATTCGCTCACAGCATTACCAACGATATCGGCGATTCTGCGGCACAAATCCTTGATGGTGTTACTATCTCGTTCCGTGCCCGTGTTGCGACCGGCGCCCCACTTGATGATACGCATCCGGACGAAGGTGGAAACGTTACACCCTGGCCGGCCGGCGGCGATGGGTATGTAATCCATGACAGTGGTAAAGGCAATTTCAGCGTTTGCCAGTCGGAAGACGATATGATTATCTCTTTCGCCCTTGCCCTTGCCCTGGCCTCAGACGATGACGAGCTGCCGGCAAGCGGGCTGGTCATGAACAAGCTCAATGGTTCCTCACCGACCGGCGATGTGGATATTACCGGTGACGATCCTGGCTGGCTGAATATCCTGGAGCTTGCCCCGACGGCCTGGCATGATTACTGGATCACCATTCAGCCGGATGTCACCGCGAACGGCACTCACCTTGTGAAGGTCTATCTCGATGGCTCACAGGTCTCTAACGACTTCTATGTTACCGCCGGTAACGGCAACGACTATGAAGACAGCTATATTTTAATGGGAATGGGCGCCACTCCGCAGAGCGGAGCCATTGATGTGGATTATTTCTCATATAAGCAGGGCCTTTTTACTCCGACCCCGTAGCCGGAATTTTACAGTAAGCACCTCAGAGGCTTTAAACTGTAATTTGGTGCCTGATAGATTTGTGATAGTCTGGGGTCTATGCCGATTTATTTGGTATAGGCCCCGCTTATTTTCGTATGAGGTTATGAATGTTGCAGCATACACAGTTGGTTGGTACAATGGATTAGGCAGGTGGTAGCCAAAGAACGTGAACTATCAACAGGAGAAAAGAAGCCGATTTTTGTCTTTTCGGCTTCTTGAAATATAGGTTTTGTATGGCAGTATCATTGAACAAAGATGCTTGAGTTTATTACAGACAGAGAAATATATGAGAAAGTGATTTGCGGGCGTATTGTAAAAGCTCAAAGGTTTGTTTGGATAGCAACATCGGATTTGAAAGACCTCTACGTGGAGAAGGGGGGCAGGATGGTGCCGTTTCTCGAGATTCTTTCCGATTTGTCCGGGAGGAATGTCGAAATAAGATTGTTGCATGCAAAAGAACCCGGAGCGGCTTTTCGGGAGGATTTTGATAAGTACCCGAATTTGATAACCGGCATGGAACGAATCCTCTGTCCGAGAGTCCATCTGAAGGCCGTAATAATTGATAGTGACTTCGCCTATAGTGGCAGTGCCAACCTGACCGGTGCCGGGATGGGGGCCAAGAGTGAGCACAAAAGAAATTTTGAGGCGGGTATTATAACCGACGACCGGAAAATTGTCGGCAAAGTGATGGAACAATTCGACAACATCTGGAGGGGAAATAATTGTGGCCGGTGCGGGCGGAAGAAATTTTGCGCCGACTATAAAGATATTTTGGCTGAGCGGCTGCGCCCGTTAAGCCGGTAATGAACACGGAATAGGTTTGAACACAGGAGTAAAAGCAAAAGAAGATAATTTTAATTCACAGCGCAGGCAGGTTCAGAAATGCTTATGCGCGGAAAGGAGATTATTCAAATGCCTTCGGAAGAAGTTAATAGTCCTAAGCAGTCCGGCAATCTTCGTAATAGCACCGGCAGGGGAGTGTCCCGGCGGAGTGTTTTGGCTGCCGGACTTGCAGCGCCTCTGATTGTCCCCCGTTACATCCTTGGAGGTCCCGGGTATCAACCGCCGAGCGATACCCTTACAATTGCCTGCGTAGGTGTTGCCGGTATGGGCAGAGTTTATCTTGCCGGTTGCGAGAGGGAACGGATAGTTGCCTTGTGCGATCTCGACCATGATTTGGTTGGTAAGAGAGGAGTGTTTCAAAAATATCCCAAAGCAAGGCGCTATCGCGACTATCGTAAGATGTTCGATAAAGAAGCAAATAACTTTGACGCACTTATCATCGCAGTGCCGGACCATAGCCATGCGCATTTATTGAATGTCGGTATAAAACTTGGCAAGCATATCTACTGCGCAAAACCGATCACACACACTATAGGTGAAGCCAGGCGGTTCAAGCAGGCTCTGCTCGAAAATCCCAAGCTGATTACCAAGTCGAGCGTTCAGTCTTCCAGAACCGATGCTGCCTGCAGCACGACGGAGTTGTTGAATTCCGGAGCCATTGGTCCCGTGCGGGAACTGCACATCTGGTGTGACCACCCGGCTTATCCTTGTTCTTTGACCAGACCAAAGGAAAAGCAGACTCCGCCGAACGGGATGGACTGGGACCTGTGGATTGGCCCAGCTCCATACAGGCCGTTTCATTCGGCCTATCATCCGGAGAACTGGCGGCCGTGGTGGGATTTTGGCTCGGGTACGGTGGGTGATATGGCCTGCCACACGTTGCACATGTTTTTTAAAGAACTTCAACTGAACGCACCGACCACCATCTATGGTTACGCTGCGACCCGACATATTGGATTCTTTCAGAATTTACCAACGCCGGAGTGCCAGTCCAATTCGAACATGGTTACCTGGGAATTTCCTGCCAGGGGGAACCTACCTCCGCTGAGTGTGTACTGGTATGACGGGGGCATGAAGCCCCACCGACCACACGATCTTGATGCCAGTATAGAATTCCGGAACAGCGGGCTGCTCTTCGTAGGTGAAAAAGGCAAGTTGATTGCCGGATATTATGGCGGCAATCCTTTTGGCGGCAGTCGTGGTGATGGTGACAGCGGTGCCTCTCGCGGTCTCGAAGGCGGTTTATTGCTGCCGGAGGAAAAGTTCCGCGATTTCCAGCAGCCGCAGAAGACCTTTCGCCGGGTTGATGATCACTACGGCGAATGGACACAGGCGTGCAAGGAAGGCAAAGAGACGGATTGTCCCGTCCACTTCGGCTGCGAGATGACCGAGATGGCCCTGCTTGGTACGCTGGCGTTGCGTACAAGAAGGGTCCTCCAGTGGGATGCCGAGAATATGCGGGTAACGAACAACAAGCAGGCCAACGGCTTTGTCGATCCACCTTACCGCGCTGGTTGGTCACTGTAGATTGAAGTTAACCGGCCTTGCTTCTGCGGGATGCCTGCGCCGAGCCGAGAGGGCTGAATTATGAAAGGAGATATAACGCTATGAAAGAGAAAACCGGGCATCAACAGTTGTCCCTTTATGCTGTAATTTTAATCACAATTTATTTCTGGACCCCTGGATTATTAAAAGCTGCGGATTACGCCATCGGCGCCGACCTTTCCTTCCTTAAGCAGGCCGAGGAGGGGGGGACTGTTTTCAAAGATAGTAATGAGGCCAAGTCGGGCCTGCAGATATTCAAGGACCACGGATACAACTGGATTCGCCTGAGGTTATTCCATACTCCGACACAGCTTCCAAACAATCTTGAATATACCATCGCTCTTGCTCAGGAAGCAAAAAAACTCGGTTTCAAGTTTTTGCTGAACTACCACTACTCCGATACGTGGGCCGTTCCGGGCAAACAATATATCCCCAAGGCCTGGGAGGGTAAGTCGCACGATGAGCTGGTGCAGGCCGTGTTCGAATATACGCGGGATACTATAATCGCCTTTCGAGAAGCCGGTGTTATGCCGGAGATGGTCCAGCCCGGCAACGAAATCATCAACGGCATGCTTTGGCCGGACGGCAAACTGCCGAACAATTGGGATAACCTGGCCGAGTTGCTGGCAGCCGGGATTGACGGTGTCGATGCGGGCCAGGGTGACGCGCAGCGCCCTCTGATTATGTTCCATATCGACAGAGGTGGGGACAAAAAAAAGACCAAAACTTTCTTTGACAAATGGCACTCGTATAGTATTGACTACGACATTATCGGACAGTCTTACTACCCTTGGTGGCACGGCTCATTGCTCGACCTTCGAGAAAATATGATCTTCATGGCCAATGAATATCAAAAGGACATTATCCTGGTGGAAGTAGCCTACAATTGGAGGCCGAGCGAATATATAAACAAGCCGGCACCTTTTCCGGAGACACCCGAAGGACAAAGACAGTTCCTCGACGAAGTGCATCGAATTGTTCTAAGCACTCCCCACGATAGAGGCAAGGGCATCTTCTGGTGGGAGCCCGCCGTCACCGGCGGTCTTCGAAGGCGAGGTATGTTCGGCGATGACGACAATGCGTTGCCGGTCATTACCGTGTTCGACAAATACACAAGGCATTAATGATTATAAAGCAGAAAGGACTAAGCAAGCCTATGAGGGGAACAAAGAACACCCGGCTGTGCTCCGGCCGGCTCCGACCAGACGAGATGATCATCCTTGTAGCAACATTTTTGCCGGTATTGTCAAGTTTTCTTTTTGCAGATACATATCCGTATGAGAACAACTATGCCTTTGGTCTCGATATCTCCTCGGTCAGGCAGAGAGAGGATCGCAGCATCGAGTACAAGGACGAAGGAGTAGTCAAACCGCCCCTGCAGATATTCAAGGACCATGGCTATAACTGGGCTCGTATACGTATCTGCAACGAGCCTACACGCCGTTTGCCCCAGAACCGAGAATATGTAATAGCCGCGGCAAAAGATGCCAGGAAGTATGGCTTCAAGTTCCTCCTGGTTTTCATGTATTCCAATGGTTGGGCCGATCCGACGAACCAGCCCACGCCCGGCGAGTGGCGCGAAATGACACACGAAGAGCGTGTCAAGGCCCTTTATGAATTCACTCGTGAGACAATCAAATCATGCAGCGATGCAAACTGTCTTCCCGATATGGTCCAGATAGGCAACGAGATCGGCAACGGTTTTCTCTGGCCGGACGGCAGACTCTGGCATGATGGTAGGCAGGAAAGTCAATGGGACAATGTTGCCGATTATGTTTCTGCCGGTATCAAAGGCGTCAAAGAAGCAGTCGGGAATGATAAAAAAGTTCCCAAAATTATGATTCACGTTGACCACGGCGGAGATATTGCTTTGACGAAAAACTTCTTCGACAAGATGCGCGAATATAAAATAGAATACGACGTAATCGGTTTTTCATTTTATCCCTGGTCGCATGGCACGCTGATAGATCTGCGTGACAATTTGAGGTTCACAGCCAATGAGTACGGCAAAGAAATTATCGTGGTCGAGACCGGCTACTATTGGAGGTCGAGCCGATATTTCCGTGACATGCCGGGGCCTTTTCCTGAAACACCCGAGGGACAGCGTCAGTGGCTGGAAACGGTCAATGAAATTGTTTTAGATACGCCCAAAGGCCTTGGTAAGGGAGTGTTCTGGTGGGAGCCGATGATTCGGAGTCGCGGCTATTTTGATAGCGAGGGTAATGTTCAGCCAATTATCCATGCGTTCGAAAAATATACTCGCCCGGTCCGGCGCACCGACGGACAAAAGAGGATTCAGTGATATTATTCTCCAATCTGAAATCTTAAATTGACAGGGAGCGAACAAATGATTAAACCTCAAGCTTCTTCCCGAAATTCGATTATTCTATTTTGCATGAGCGTTCTGACCATATCGTGTCAAGTCATGCCCGCTGCTTCGAAGCAGAAGCCGCTTTCATCTTACGACGCCCAGGTCAAAGAATTGTTATCGAAGATGACGCTGGAAGAAAAAATCGGACAGATGATTCAGGCCGATCAGGAGTTTATCAAAGATCCGACCGATATCGAAAGGTACTTTATTGGTTCCGTGCTGAGCGGCGGCAATTCGGATCCGAGAGAAGGTAACAGCCTGCAGGCCTGGACCGACCGTTACGACCTCTTGCAGCGACATGCTCTCAAGACTCGCCTCGGCATCCCGATTCTTTACGGAATTGATGCGGTGCACGGGCATAGCAACGTGCTCGGCGCGGTAATTTTCCCGCATAACATTGGTCTGGGTTGTACGCGCAATCCTGATCTTGTCGAAAAGATTTCACGGATCACCGCACTGGAAATGCGGGCTACGGGCATCCAATGGACGTTCGCGCCCTGTGTGACTGTGCCGCGGGATGAGCGATGGGGCCGGACATACGAAGGTTTTTCCGAAGATCCGGACCTCGTTAAAGTTCTCGGTGACGCGTCGATTCGCGGCTACCAGGGCTCAGAGCTCAGTAATCACCTTTCGGTTCTTGCGTGTGCCAAGCACTATATCGCCGATGGCGGCACGACGGCAACTTCTCGCAGAGGTCGGGCGGGTAGAGGTGTAAGGCTGGATCAGGGAGATACACAGATCGACGAAAAGACGTTGCGTCAAATTCATTTGCCGCCCTATGTCACGGCAGTCCGTGCAGGTGTCGGTACAATAATGCCGTCATATAGCAGTTGGAACGGTCTTAAGTGTTCGGCAAGCAGGCGTCTGCTCACTGAGATCCTCAAGGAAGAGCTCGGCTTCGAAGGCTTTCTTATCTCCGACTACCGGGCAATCGACCAGGTTGACCGGGATTACAAGAAAGCCATCGGGATATCAATCAATGCCGGAATGGATATGGGAATGATTCCGAGCAAATATCGCCAGTTCTCTACCTACCTGAAGGAACTGGTCGAAGAAGGTGAGGTACCGATGTCGCGCATTGACGATGCAGTGACGCGCATCCTTCGTGTCAAATGCGCGATGGGTCTTTTGGACGAAAATCACTCTCCATTTGCCGACAGGAGCCTACATAAGAAGTTCGGTTCTATCGAGCACCGCCGGGTCGCACGCGAGGCAGTCCGGCAGTCGCTGGTGTTGCTAAAGAACGACAGAAAGATTCTGCCGGTTCGAAGCGGGCCTCACGTATTCATGTCGCCGGTAAAAACGCCGACAATATCGGCAACCAGTGCGGTGGCTGGACCATTAATTGGCAGGGTCGAAGCGGTGAAGTCACTACCGGAGGCACAACCATTCTGACTGCCATCAAGAACACCGTATCGCAGGATAGTCAGGTGGCTTTCTCAATCGACGGCACCGGAGCAGATGGAGCTGATATTGGCATTGTTGTCATTGGGGAAACGCCTTACGCCGAGGGAAGAGGTGACAGTGCTGATCTTGCACTCGATGAAGAAGATATCGAAGTGGTCGGCAATATGAAAAAGGCCGGTATCCCGTTGGTAGTCGTTCTGGTTTCAGGCCGACCAATGATCGTTAACGATGTTCTCGATAAGGCGGATGCCTTCATCGCCGCCTGGCTGCCTGGGACCGAGGGCCAGGGGGTGGCGGATGTGCTCTTCGGCGATTTTAAGCCAACCGGAAAACTTTCATATACCTGGCCTCGTTTAGTAGAGCAGGTCCCAATCGATGTTAGCGACAGCGATTACGAGCCGCTTTTCGAATACGGCTTCGGCCTGACATATTAAGAATTACGGTTGACTCAGCAGGGCGGATGGCCTGCCGTGAGGAAAATTATTGCTGAGAAAAGTAAAAAAAGATACTTTATTTTGTCCGTAATCTAACCTAAGATTTTAATCTGAATCGGCAGATATTTAAAAGTTTGTAAGGGAATACAGATGTTAAAGTTTACTGAGCTTCTATCCACCCCCACAACCCAGCTCGGCAGGGCCAGCCGGTTTATAGTTTTCCAGATCAAACTCTGGTCGCACTGCGCAAGGCTCCTGCGAATAAACCGTGCCGGTCAGCAGGCTGCCGCTCTGTCATATCGAACTATCTTCGGGATTATTCCGCTGGCTATTGTGATGCTACTGATATTCCGGTTATTCCCGGCTTACAGTGGCATCGGTCAGAAGGTTAAAGGGCTGGTATATGACGAGCTTCGCCTCTCAACTATTGAATACAGCAGTGGTAATAATGAGAATTCCGATGAAACCATTTTACTAACGGAATATCTTGACGAAATAGTGGCCGATTTCTTCAGTGGCGTCCACACCGGCTCGGTGACGCTTGTCAGTTTATTGGTCGTCATTTGGGCGGCGCTGGCGCTGCTCTCGACGATAGAAAGGGCGTTCAATAATATCTGGCATGTCCCCAAGGGCAGAAATTTCCTGCAACGAATGATTAACTATTGGGCACTTCTGACACTCGGCCCGATCCTTCTCGGTGTCGGCGTTTATATCACTACAACAAATGCAGCTTTTACGCGACTGGAAAGTACCGATTCAGATTTTGTTCCGGCGTTGCTGTCTTATCTGGTATCTGTGGTAGCCTTTTTCCTGCTCTACTTCGTTTTGCCGAATACGAAAGTCAAGGCAAAAGTGGCGATCTGGGGTGCGGCTGTGGCGGCTCTGGTCTGGGCTCTCGCGAAGTGGGGCTTCGGTGTGTACGTGACGAAGCTTATTCCGTACAGCCAGGTTTACGGCGTTCTGGGCCTGATACCGTTAAGCGTATTCTGGATTTATGTAAGCTGGCTGATTGTTCTGTTCGGCCTGCAGTTGACATTTACCACTCAGCATTTAAAGACTCTTGATGCCGCGGAGATTGCCGCCGCTAAAAAAACCGAGGAATATTTCGTAGCCAACGACCTTACCGCAATCAATATCATCAGAGAGATTGCCGTTGCTTTTGAAAGGAACCAGGCCCCGGTCGAGGCGGAGGTTGTATGCAGCAAATTGGATATTCCCGCCGATTTCGCTGAAAAGATCCTAAACCAATTTGTCAATAGTGGCATTATAGTCAGGACTTCCGAACCCAGAGCGGGTTTTCTGCCGGCCAGGGACCCGGCAAATATCAAGCTCTCCGATATCTCCGAAGCATTAGCCGGTATAGGCTTTGCCCAGTCACCGAATGACCAGTTGGCTTCTTTGCAGCAGATAGCCCAATCTCAGCGGGATGCTCTGGCCCAGTATAACTTAAAACAAATTCTCAATGTTGAGAACATCGGACAAGAAAGTTAAGGTCCCTTAAATAAAATGCTTGCGGCATTATAAATAAAAAACAGGCCAAAGCCGAAAAGTGCCGCCGCGCAAAACATTAAAACGAAGTGAAGCCCGCGCTGGCCAAGCAGGACCGAGCCTTTGAAGCTTGTCCATGACAGGGCTGTTACCCAGATAAGGTCGACCATCCAGTGAACGACAGCAAATATTGCAAATGCCCATATCCCGAAGTCTTTGGCCCTGGTCGCAAGTGCAAGTCCGACCGTTGACCACCAGATAAAAAAATACGGATTGCCGACCGATAGTATTATCCCGGTTAAAATTGGTTTGTCACTGCAGTTCACCGCCTGCGTATATGTGCTTGTGCGTGAACTGATAAACGCCTGGATTGCCATAAGTATAAGAACCACGCCGCCGATAAATCCAATTACTATCTGGGCGATATCGGATTTGAAAATTATTCCCAGGCCGATCATCATCAGAACCATCAGGGGAAATTCGACAATACCGTGGCCTATTGCAAGAAGCACCCCGGACCACTTCCTGCGCGAGCCCATCGTAATTGCAGTGGCGGTCACCGGCCCAGGCTGCATGGCACCGGTACATGAAATGATAAATACACTGCCTAAAAAAGAAATCAATTCCACAATGTCACCATATTATTCGCCGATGATTTTAACAAGGACTCGTTTTTTTCTTTTTCCGTCGAATTCGCCGTAGAAAATCTGCTCCCACGGCCCGAAGTCGAGCTGTCCGCCAGTGACGGCGACAACAACCTCTCTGCCCATGACGCTGCGTTTGAGATGTGCATCGGCGTTATCCTCGTAGCCGTTATGGCGATACTGCGAATGGGGTTTCTCCGGCGCCAGTTTTTCCAGCCAGACTTCGAAGTCGTGATGAAGTCCCGATTCATCGTCGTTAATAAAGACACTGGCGGTAATGTGCATTGCGTTGCACAGCAGGAATCCCTCTTTGATGCCGCTTTCGGCCAGGCATTGCTGGATTTCCGGCGTAATGTTGATGTATTCTCGCCGGCTGGATGTATCAAACCAAAGCTCTTTTCGGTAACTTTTCATAATCTTTTGTCTCCGGATAATATTTAAGTCCGGCAGATTTTAACATGTTTTGCCTCTTTCGGGAAACACATCTTGAAAAATCCATCATACATGCATATACTAACTGCAGCGATTAGGAAAATTAACAATTGCGAGTCGTCTCTAATGGAAAAGAAAACCTGGGTCAAACTTATCGTTGCCGTATTTCTTGTTGTGGGTCTCCCGCTTGCTCTCTATCTCCGCTGGCGCCCAACCGAATTGGATATAGGCTGGGACAAAGGAATTCTGACAACATCCGAAAGAACTTTTTACTTTGGACGGATGAATCGGATCATCGAGAACTGGCGGCAAACGAAGAGAAACGCAGAGCGGGAAAGGGATGGCCGATTAAAAGAATCTTACAAAACATATCTTGTCATCGATTTGAATCAACGGGCCCTTTGGATAGAAAATAACGGGCGGATTTCGGAGGGGGACTATATCGAGTTTCCTCCAGAGACGAAATGGACGCTTCGCCGTTACATACCGACCGGTAGTACTGTGCTTCGTCGCCGGACGATCCTGAAAATAAGAGGTTATAACACCAGCCGGATTACTCCCGAAAAGTTTGCTCTGGTTGGTACCGGAGCCGGAGGGCATTTACATTTTCAGTTTAATTCCAACAGCGGAGGCGGCGGACATGGAACGGGCTCATATAGTTTACCTTCATCTATTTTCCCATCTCCCTCAGCGAATGAAGATGACCTTTACGGCTCGATTATTGTCACTGATGACGAATATCAGCAGTATCGTAATTCTTTGCCTGACTCAATTGTGTCGCAGACAAACGAGGACAGCGTGCAGTCGGAGATCCTTTCGGAATTGGAAGCAAATAAAGTCGCCTGGGGTAGAATCGAAAAACAGTTGTACATGGAAATCGATAAACAGACCCAGTTAGCCAGCTATGAGTTAAATGACTTGACGGTCGAACCGGGCCCGGATTTTGCCGCCGGACATGCCGAACTTCGTGCGAGAAGTCGTGGTTTTATTAAACAATTCGTTGGCGGTTCCAATTCGGTTGAGTCGTACCTTCAGATTGACGATCTTGGAAACAATATTTGGTATGCGAAAAGTGCACCGAATCCTCAGCGTCCGATGTCGTTCCGTCGGCAGCTTGACCTTGAATTTTTGATCTGCTTGCAGGGTGATATCCCGGAGTCACGGCAAAAAGAATTGATAGAACAAGGCTGGCAAAAACAGCGACGGTTGACCTCTGTTCCCGAATCGAAATGGAAAACCGAATTGCCAAACGGGGCCAGGGTAGAATTCATCGGTATCTGCGAAAATCCCAGTGCCGGTAAGCAGTGGTGGGGGCCGGACGGCAGTCCTCTGGATTTTGTGCCGTATATGAATTCCGAACCATACGGCAGACTTGATGAGGATAGAAAAATATACGAGTTCGCCTGGCGGATTATACGGCCGGACGGCGGCGCGGGAACCACGTACTCCTTTGAAGGCAGTAGTGGTTCATATTCCAGGCAAATCCTCGACAGATACGGAAACAGGATCATAGGAAATTTGTTGGATGCCTCGGGTCAGGCTTTTGATCAATCGCGCCAAATGACGGCCTGGAAAGTGGGCCTGACGGACGATGACTGGCAGACAGCGTTGGTTGTTGAGGATGAAGTCGGCGAAATTAATTTTCTCGAGAAACAGCGGATCGTATTGAATCCTCCGGTGATTGAGAATGGGCAGATTGTTGTACGTTGTTTTGAAGAGTACAGGTCACACGTCAGAGAGTATCAAACCGATTATGGTCTGATCATTCATGAGGATGCGACAACCAAAACGGTTTATCTTGGGCGGTATCGAGAAGAAATGACGGACGATAGAGAGACGGGTTTGAGAGAGCAAAAATATATTATTGATGATCTGAGCATGAGCCAGATTGAAGGTGTGTGTTTTCGTTACCGTCCGTATAGATTTGTCACGTTCAAAAATATCTCCCTTGTTCCCGGCAAAGATGTGGGCTTCAGCATCGATTTGGAAGGGCAATAATCAGAGTGTATTTCTTATCGCATCCAATCGCTCCCTGGCCTCCGGGTCCTTGACGAAAAATTCACGGAGTTTGTCACAGGCATAGTCGCTGCAGTGCGCGCAATTCTCAATATCTTTTTCTTTTGCACATTTCCTGATTTCACAACTTTGGGAGCCTGAAAACAATCTCCCGCTTTCGGCCTTGCATCCGTCACAGTCAGTGACATCTTCCGGCTTAATTTTCTGGCCGTAGTGCTCCTCGATTTCCCGGGCGATATCAACTCTCATTTTCTGTCTTTTTTCTTCGTCCTGTTCTCTTGTTGCCAGGTAGATGGCGCATGTTTGGCATGTCAAGCCACAATAGGATACGTTCTCTTCCATTTTTTACTCCTTTATTAAACCAGTTCTATCCCGAAGGGCAGACTCAGGTGCAGTCTAATCGTTTTATCCAAAGATGCTGCAAGCCACTGTTTGACCGTCGTAGCTTTTCCTAAAGATCTCAGGAGGTTTTGGTCAATATCTTGATTTGTTGTTTCCCCTTTCCAAAAAGCTCCAAGCGTATTCGAAATCATCTTTAATCTCTCGCAAAGAGGGCTGAGATGGATGTTTCGCATACAGCAGGCAAAAGACCTCTCCGGATGGAGGTCCCCGCCGATTGCCTTGAGGATAATGACGAGGCCGCCGACAAAGTCCCAGTGACACGGCATGAAAAGATCGATCGCGTAGGCCAGAGACACGCCGGATGGATGCCCATCGGCCGTGTCGTCAATGACAGTCTCTCTGGTCCGCTTAAGAAAGGCCGCATTATCTTTGTAATGTTCTCCTGCGGATTTCGCGCCCGGTTCGCCATAGTCTCCGAGATCGAGAACCAGGTTATGATAAGTACAGTTCGGATACAGGGCCTGAGATACCCTGTCGACGATTCGCTCGATCTGCCATATCTTTAGAGGGCTGGCTTTCCCAATGTAACTGAAGAGTTTTTCCGCCGGGATACCACCGACATCGATATCTATGCCCTTGATGGTTGGATTTTCACACCACATCGATAGTATTCGGCGGGTATTCTCCAGCTCTTTCTTGCGCTCGGGCGGCCGTTCCTTCGATTGGTTCATGCAATGTCCGGCAGCGATGGATTCGATAATATATTCCGCCTCTTTGTCCGCCTCATGGTAGCACGCTTCGAATCGCGTAATAATTCCCCTGACAGCGGCCGTTTGGTCATCCAGGGGAGCGATGGAATCTTCTATGGCATCGATTGCCATCAGTTCCTTATCGTCATGAGAGCTTTTGTCATCGGGGCCGTAGCAATTCATCCAGCAGGGTCTTAATTGATCGCTCATTTGTCACGATCTCCATATTTTTAGATAATCTTTGCTACTTATATCGGTATCAGTTTCTGATAGACCGATTCGATGGTATCGACCATTGTATCCGGAGCGAATTTAGTTTTCACGGATTCTCTACCCTGCTCGCCGAGTTTTTTTCTTAAACCTTTATCCTCGATTAATTCCGCGCAGGCGTTGGTTAATTGTTCAATGTTTTTTGGTTCGATCAGTCGGCCTGTATTCTCGTTGACGACTTCTCTTGCACCATCGACATCGAAAGAGATGGCCGGCCTGCCGCACAGCATCGCCTGCGGCAGCGTTCGTGCAAGGCCTTCGCGCAGCGAGCAGTGAACGAGAATATCCGAGGATTGTATCGCTAACGGAATTTCGCCCGGCGGTAAAAGACCGGTGAACTTGATTTTGTCCGCTAATCCTAGTTCGCTGACCTGCTGTTTGTATTGTCCGGCGAGATTTCCATCTCCGACTAACAGCCATGCGCAATTTTCAAACCGTTTGGAAAGTTCCTTTGCCGACTCGATGATGTAATCGTGTCCCTTGAGCATAAACAGCCGGGCAATGGTGACAAGGACAACGGCATCTTCGGCGATTCCGTATTTTTGCCGGAATTGGTTTTTTCGCTCCTGCGATATCGGCTCTAAAAAATCATCTTCCTCGATAGCCGAATAGGCTGTTATGTATTGCTCGGACTTGCCGATACCGACGGCAGTCGCCTGGGCGGTCATGGCATCGGCGACACTTAAAAAGAAATCCGTCTGCCTGGCGGCATACTTTTCGACGGCGACATAGAACTTATTAAGCCATCTGCTTTGGTATGGATGAAAAGCCAGACCGTGAATAGTGTGAATAATTTTGAGTTTTGGGTTATGGTTTTTTAGTTGATGTGCGGCGAATCTTCCGAGAATCCCCGCTTTGGCCGAATGTGTATGAACAATATCCGGCTGCAATTGGCGAAGATGCTTTT
>CAZFOQ010000022.1:0-36632 GCA_964520535.1 uncultured Pirellulales bacterium
TCTTTGGGCGAATGGCTGAGTTATCCGGTCGTTCAATTATCATAGGACACGAGGGCTTTTCTTTATTTGCACGAATATGATTATCGTTTTTTGCTTTAATAAAAAGCCGGTATTCCTTGTACAGACGGCCGCGATACTCGACGGCTTACTCTTGACACCACTGCAGGCGATTTGGGTTGCGATAGGTTTGTTTGTAGTCATGCCGAAATTACTTTCCAAAGAGGCGTTTAAGATTCTTAGACCGAGCCGGATATTTGCCGTTATTTTGATAATTGCCTTTTTGGTCTTCGGCTATTTCTGTATCTTCCAGATACCCTCTGCCATATTTGGAAACTAAAATAATCAGATAAGTTCGCCAAAAAGTGTCAGCGGACTGGTCTTTGTAATTTTGACTTTCACAAATTGGCCGGCAAGTGACATCGGCCCATTAAAGACAACGATATAATCCGTTGCAGTTCTGGCAACCAACTGCGGATTATTTTCGTTATTAGCTGAATTGAGATGCGGCTTTTTGCTTAATCCTTCAACCAGAACTCTCACTTCTTTGCACAAATAGTCCCGGCTTAATTCATCGCTTATTTTCTCCTGCACGGCAAGAAGCTCAATATTTCTTCTTTGTTTGATTTTGGCTGGTATCGAATCCTCCAGTCTTTTGTCCGCATTTGTGCCCGGCCGGGGTGAGTATTTGAAAATAAAAGCATTTTTATATCCGGCCTTTTTGGTTAGGTTCACACTTGCTTCAAAATCTTCTTCGGTTTCTCCCGGAAAGCCGACGATAAAGTCTCCGGCTATTGCAATATCCGGCACAATCGCTCTGGCTCTGGCAAGAAGTTCCAGATACCACTGGCTGCTATAGTGACGATTCATCGCTCGCAGGATTTTATCCGAGCCGCTCTGTGCGGGCATGTGCAGATAGCTGCACACTTTGGGCGAACCGGCCATGACCTGAAGAATATCATCAAAGAACTCCTCGAACGGATAACTGGTGACAAACCTGAGCCATTCGATTCCCTCGATGTCACTGGCTGCACTGAGCAAATCGGCAAGAGACCATATCTTTTCTCCTTGCTTGTATTTGTACGAATTGACCGTCTGGCCCAACAGCGTAACCTGCTTGACTCCCTGGTCTGCCAATTTTTTTATCTGTTCGATGATAGCATCAGGTGGCCGGCAGAATTCCGGCCCGCGAACGTAGGGAACAATACAATACGTGCAGAAATTATTGCATCCCCGCATGACGCGAACAAATGCTTGGCCGGGGATCTTCTTATCTTCGATACCATACACGGACTCGAATTTTTCGAGAGCCTGATTTTGTTTTTCTGTTGTTTTCTGGAGTATCTTTTCAGTAACTTCAAGCTCTTTTTTCTTTTGGTTCAGTGCTTTTGTGACAAGCTCGGCTATTTGCGGGATATGTGCCGGTCCGCAAACGATATTGACCGCTTCATGCTCGAGCAATTTGTCGCCAAGCCGTTGTGCCATACAGCCGATAACGCCGACCACCATACCAGGACGGGACTTTTTGATATGTTTGAGATGCCCGAGATGTGAAAGGACCCGCTGTTCGGCATGCTGACGAACAGAGCAGGTATTGATCAATACAACATCGGCTTCCTTAACGCTCTCGGTCATATTGAATCCGGCTGCCTTTAGCGCAGAATCCACCAGTGCAGTATCCAGCTTATTCATTTGACACCCGTAGGTTTGGAGCAATACTTTCAAAGTGTACCTCCAAACCTTTTAATGTGCATAGTTCGAGTATTCATAAGTAAATAAATATACAGAACTTGGAAAGAAAAATCAAATGGCGTCCTGTTTATATTCAGCCCCCGGTTGTGCCGGGAGTCTCTTCCTCAGGCACAGTTCGATTGAGTTGTCGCTGGAGGTCTTTAAGACGATTAGTTTCGTCAAAGCCGAGCATGATAACTGGAAAGGCGGTTTTATTATGCATCAATGGTTCGTCCAGATTCACCCATCGCCGGCAATGTTCGCCGTCGGGTGTTCCGGGTATCGGGGAAAAGTCGGCCAACATTCCGCGAATGCCAAGCCTGTGAACAAAACGCATCGACTCTTCAAGCTCCTGAATATCAATAGAGGGGTGGCCGAGAATTTGATAGGCTATAATATTTTCGGGACAGGCACCTGCGGCAGTAAGTTTTTCCGCCGCCTCGGCAAGCTCCTCGGAAAAAACTTTTGAGCCGGTTCGCCTTTGCCATCGCAAAGAGGCACTTTCGAAACCCAGGTAGAACGTCTTGAAACCTGCCCTGACCATAAGCTCAGCTAATTCACTTGTCACAAAACGTGCGTTAAGAGCGTTCGGGCTGTGCAGGTTCATTTTTGAATGCTGCTTTATAAGGTTTTCCAGAAACGGGACCAAAACAGTATCAGACTCGAAAAGCAGGGCGTCATCGTAGAAGGCGATATTATCTACGCCAAGCCGGCATAACAATTCGAATTCGGCAAGGGAATGCTCCAGCGGTCGCGATTTGAATTTGCCGTATACCTTCGGCACCGAGCAATAAGTGCAGCTAAAGGGACATCCGTCACTGAGTTTCAGCACGCCCACCTTCAATGTGTCATAAATCTCCCACAAGGCCGGCTGCATTGTATCAGGGCTAATTGCCAAATATTGCCAGAGCGGCTCAAGATTTGTGCCATACACTAAAAGATCCGCCTGCAATTGCTGTGCATGAGAGCTGCAGAGAGTTACATAATTTCCACCTAAAATGATTTTCGTCCGCGGATACAATCTGCGAATATCCTCTATTACCTCCCGGATGCCTGGATACCAGTATGTCATTGTCGTCTGGATAAGAACATAACCAAACGGCTTTTCTTTAGCTAAAAAATCCTTGAACATCTCACGCGGCAAACCGAACCGACGGAAGTATCGGGGAATTGCCGTCAGGCATTCGGGGCTTTGGATTTTATCAAAGTAGAATCGGCCTCGGCCCCAGCAGTCGGATTCGAGAGATTTTTGCCGGGTTGAAAAGGGGGCCAATCGGTCGAGATAATCGAAGAGCGTAAAATCAGCCCGGCCGCGTAACTTCCCGGCTACGCTCAGCATGCCGTAGGGCTTGAGCCAGAAATCAAACGCGGCAAAATCATATATCGGCGGATTGACCAGTAAAATTCTTGGCTTCATGAACTACATACATTAATCTAATACTTGCAATAATTCCGAAGGCTTGACAAACCTCGGCTGGATTATACGATTATCAGAATTATGGAATCTTTGCCAGATAAAATCCGCCATTGCAGTAAAGCCGTCCGGCAGTTATGGAAAGGTATGAATCCGTGTACGCTGTGTCCCCGCCAATGCAAGGTCAACCGCAGCAAAGGCGAAACCGGTTTTTGCGGCATCGGCGATATGCCCGTCGTCAGTTCGGTCGGCCCGCATTTCGGCGAAGAAAGTGTGCTCGTTCGCAGGGGGGGCTCCGGCACGATTTTTTTCGCCGGTTGCAACTTAGGCTGTGTTTACTGCCAGAATTACGATATCAGCCACCAACGGCACGGCCGCCAAAGGACCATTGAGCAGTTGGTTCAATCGATGCTCGATTTGCAAAGCCACGGCTGTTCAAATATCAACTTCGTCACTCCCACGCATGTGGTACCGGCTATCGCCGCCGCAATCGAACTGGCCCGGCAAGAAGGCCTGAGATTGCCGACGGTCTATAACACCGGCGGATACGATTCTCTCAAGACTCTAAAACTGCTCGAAGGCCTGATAGATATTTACATGCCCGATATGAAATATTCCGATCCGAAAGTAGCCGAGGAGCTTTCCGCCGCACCGGACTATCCAAAGGTCAATATAGCCGCCGTCAAGGAGATGCACCGGCAGGTCGGCGATTTAAAAACCGAAAAAGGCCTGGCCACTCGCGGGCTTTTGGTCAGGCATCTTGTTTTGCCGGAAAACTTGGCTGGCAGTTTTAAGATTATCGATTTTCTCGCCGAGAAGATCAGCCGAAAGACAACCATCAATATCATGGATCAGTACCGTCCCTGTTACCAGGCGTCTTCCCATCCCCACATTAACCGTCGGCCCTCTCTCGAAGAAATCGTCTCCGCCCGCCGATATGCCATGACCAAAGGCCTCCATGTCCTCGATTAAGAGAATTTAAAACACACATTCAAGCTATTCATAAAATGGTAAGGCTATGTCTTGGGCATGTTTTCAGTGGAATAGTTCTTTTAGTTGTTTTGCGTTTTTAATGGCGTGGCCGTGGGCATCGTTATTGAAATAGATATAGATGCCGCTCACCTTTTTTGAATGGTCTTTCACCCATTCGGCCCGGTCCTGCAATTGTGATTTCGGATAGCTGCCGGAATACCGGCCGGTCGTGCCGTGGAAGCGAATATAGATAGTATCCGATGTCACCACCTGCGGTGATTCTTTGCCCGGCATATCGTGGATGCAAAAACCGGCTCCGAATTTTTTTAGCAGCTTATATGTGTCATCGCAATACCAGCTTTTGTGCCGGAATTCAAATACGGCAGTTCTCCTTTTAGGCAGCAGCCCGATAAAAGCTCCCAGACACTCGAGGTCTATATGCATGCTTGGCGGCAGTTGATACAAAACAGGGCCGAGCTTACACTTGAGTAAATCAATTCTATCGAAAAAACCCTGCAGCGATTCCGAGCTATCTTTTAGTTTCTGAATATGCGTGATATACCGATTGGCCTTGACGGCGTACAGAAATCCTTCGGGAGCAATTTTCTGCCATCTTTGTATGGACTGCTCTTTCGGCAGGTGGTAAAAAGTGTTATTGATTTCGACCGTGTCAAAGGATTGGGCGTAATGTTCGAACCATTTGCTCTTCGGCAGGCCCGCCGGATAAAACAGTTCCTTCCAGTGCTCATAATACCAGCCTGAAGTGCCGATTCGAATATCGCAATCCGCTTTACTCATATAAATATTCTAACAATTTGAACACATTTGAAAAACCCTTATAATGAACAACAGTAAATTCTTGTACGGATGAAACGATATGGATTTTGGGCCGCAACAAATCGGCAAATGGCTTATAGCAGCGGGGATTTTCATCGCGCTGCTTGGCGGGATTATTATATTATTGGGACGAGTCGGTCTTTTTAAGCTGCCCGGCGATCTGGAATTCGGCTCCCGGAACTGGCGGATTTATATCCCCATCGCAAGTTGTATAATACTATCGATCATCCTGACGCTCATCCTGTGGCTGATTAACTATTTCCGCCGGTAATACTCTGGTATAATTAAATCCATGATGCATCGCTGAGAAAAAAACCTGCAGTAAAACGGCAGGCTAAATGTGAAGGAACAGATTCCCGCCTGAGCGGGAATGACAGCAAAATGAAAAATGCCGTTCTTAGTGCGCTTTTCGAACAAATGGCCGATGTGATGGAGATACTCGGTGAGGACCGATTCCGCATCAACAGCTACAAAAAAGTCGCCCGAGTCATCGGTGAGCTGCCGAGCGATGTCGAGGATTTACTGACGACCGGCGAATTAGCCATGTTGCCCGGCATCGGCAAATCGAGCCTTGCCAAGATAGAAGAGTTTATCAAGACCGGCACAATTACCGCCTATCAGGAATTGCTGAAAAAAATCCCGCCGACACTGCCGGAGCTGCTCACCGTCCCCGGCATGGGACCCAAAGGCGTCAGGGCGGTTTACGAACAGTTGAATGTCACGAGCATCGCCGAGCTAAAACAAGCGATAGAATCCGGCTCAGTCGCCGAGATGCCGGGCTTCGGTGATAAAAAGGCGGCGGCTATCGCAAGAGGTATCGCGTTTCTGGAGACATCCACCGGCCGGATTCGCCTCGACCAGGCGCTGGAGGCCGCGGAGCTTGTCACCGGGCTTCTGCGGGACTGCTCCGGGACTGTGGCCGTCCAAATCGCCGGCTCGCTAAGAAGAATGGCCGAAACTATCGGCGATGTCGACATCCTGGTGGCTTCCGGAAAGGGGGAGGAAATCATACAGGCATTCACCAATGCCGGCTTTGTTCGGGAAGTTCTTGCCGCCGGGCCGACAAAAGGTTCTGCAATTATTCACACGCGAACGACGCCGGTGCACGTCGATGTCCGTGTCGTGCCGGAGGAGAGTTTTGGTGCCGCGGCACAATATTTTACCGGCTCGAAAGAGCACAACGTCCGGCTTCGGGAAATTGCCGTAAAAGCAAAGCTCAAATTGAATGAGTACGGCCTGTTCAAAGCAAACAAGATGATAGCAGGGCGGGCCGAGGAGGAGATTTATCAAAAGCTCGGCCTGGATTATATCGAGCCGGTGCTTCGCGAGGACCGCGGCGAGATCGAAGCGGCGAAGAACCATTCTTTGCCGGAATTGATTCAGTTCGGAGATATCAAGGGCGATTTCCACATGCACACAACCGCCTCCGACGGCAAATGTGAGATTACCGAACTTGCCGAAGCCGCGAAGGATCTGGGCTATAATTCTATCTGCATCACCGACCATTCAAAATCATCGGCAATCGCAAACGGCCTGTCCGCAAAACAACTGGCTCGGCAAATCAAACAAATTCGAAAGCTCAATGAAAAGATAAAGGGCATAACCGTCCTGGCGGGAACCGAGGTGGACATCCTTGCCGACGGCTCGCTGGACTTCGACGACAAATTGCTGGCCGAGCTGGATTTTGTCATGGCATCAATACATTCCGGTCTGGCCGGCCCGCGCCAGAAGGTGACATCCCGAACGCTAAAAGCGATGGATAATCCGTATGTCAACTGTATCGCCCACCCGACAGGCAGATTGATTGGCCGGCGAGAGGCGATGGATCTCGACATTGCCGCTGTGATTGAACATGCCGCTCAGACAAAGACGGCCCTGGAAATTAATGCGAATCCGTGGCGTCTGGACCTTAAGGACACGCACTGCAAAATGGCGATCGAGGCGGGCGTAAAACTGGTCATCGGGACCGATGCCCACAGCACCGAACAGCTTGGCCTGATTGCCTTCGGCGTGGCAACCGCCGGTCGCGGCTGGGTGACAAAAGCCGATGTGCTTAATACTTTATCACCGGCAAAAATTAAAAGCTTTGTCAAAGCTAAAAGGCCTTAGCTTCGCTTATGAGCGAATCACCTAAAATTCTGTTAACCGGCCTGCCGGGTTGCGGCAAAACAACTGCCGTAATGACAATTGCGAAAAAGCTGGACCGCAAAAAAGTGGCGGGTTTTTATACGCAGGAGATTCGCAAAAATAACATTCGCAAGGGTTTTTCATGGAAACGATTCGACGGCCCGGCCGGAGTGCTTGCCCATGTCGATATCAAAGGACGGTTTAAGGTGGGTAAATACGGCGTGGATGTCACCGGCTTTGAAAACGCGGTCGTGCCGATTCTGGATACAGAACAAAGTGACACCGAACTATTTATCATCGACGAGATTGGCAGGATGGAATGCTTCTCGGAAAAATTTGTAGCCGCTGTACGTCGGCTTTTCGCCTCAGAGAAAGCGGTGCTGGCCACGGTAGCGCGAAAGGGCAGCGGTTTAATCAGTGAAGTGAAAAAATATCCGGGAACGAAACTTTTTAATCTGACACGTAAAGGGCACGAAAAAGCGATAGCTGAAATTCTACATCTTTTATCAATCGAAAAAGAACAGGACTAAAGTGGGAAATAAAATAATACAATTCGGTGAGCCGAAAAAGACCGGCTCGATGTCACTGGAGCAGGCGATAGCATCCCGGCGGTCGCGGCGGGAATTTTTGCCGCAGCCTCTTACCATCGAACAAATCGGGCAATTGGCCTGGGCGGCACAGGGCCAGGAGCCCGGCAGAAGGTATCGTACCTCGCCGTCGGCAGGGGCGACTTATCCGCTGGAGCTTTTTATTGTCACCGCCGACGGCCTTTTTCGTTACCTGCCTGCCAGGCACGCGATGGAACATCTGCTGGATGGGGACCTGCGAGCCGAGCTTCGTTCGGCCGCATGGGGACAGGAATTTATCGAAGCTGCACCGCTGATACTGGTCATTGCAGCCGAGTTCGCAAGGACAACCGGGCATTACGGCAAACGAGGGATTCGCTATGTCTATATGGAGGCGGGGCACGCCGCCCAGAACGTTTACCTTCAGGCGGAAGCCATGGGGCTTGGCTCCGTCGCCATAGGGGCTTTTGAAGATATCTCGGTCGGCAAAGTTCTGTTGCTGCCGGACCATCTCGAACCTCTCTATATAGTGACAATAGGCTGCTATCGCAAATGAGGCCCAGCGATATGCTCATGCTGTTATATTCACTGCCATTTATCCCCGGGTTTTGCTTGTGGTACAATTTTCAAAGGACCAGCGGTAAAACCACCGGCTAAATATCTCGGCCGGCAGCAGGGGGATAGTAGGATAATATCTTTAGAGGCTCGATTTAGCCGCCTGATATCATTTGAATTTACAAGAATATTGTATCCTGTTATACAGACGTAGTATCCGGCATCAGGGTAAAAATATCAGGCTGTAGTCGATCATATCACTGGGAAAATCTCTTAATTTATTTCATAACAGAAGATTATCATTGTGTCCGGAACAGAATTTTTTATTTAATTATGATTTTTATTGACAAATAACAACTTGATAAGCTAAAATAAGTGTTTTAGGAAATATAGGAAATATATGGATTTTTCCGCAAATCTCCTATTTAAAAGTAAGGAGTAACTCAGTAAAGTTTTATATCTTAAGATACGGCTTTTCCAGTAAGAGTCTCTTCGCAGATAACAGGTCACAGTATATTTGAAGGAGGAGGTTTATCATGAGACGTATTCTCGCAGGTGCAACACTAATCACTGTCATCCTTGGTGCCGCTCAGGTCCAGGCGGTTACAACAATCAGTACACTTCCATTTGGAAGTAGAGTTAGTCCGTTCGGTGAGCCTGATACTGCTACTTATGGGCAGACTATTACTGCACCGGCCTATGATAATATACTTGAGAGCTTTTCGTTCTGGTTAAATGATGAATATCCCTCTGTTCCAGATCCTGTCGAATTCGCAGCCTATGTAATGGCATGGAACATCGATAGAGCTACTGGCCCTGTTTTATGGCAGAGCGTGATGCAAACCACCACAAATAACGGCGGAGCCGATGGATTAGAGGAGTTCGCGTTCAATACCGGAGGTCTGGCCCTGATTCCCGGCAATCAATATGTCCTGTTTCTAAGTGCCTCAAACTTCATTGACACAGGAATAAAGGGAACCGCTGGTTCAGTATTCGGCAGAACCGCTTATGCGGGAGGATATTTTGTTTTTATGAACAACGGCTCGGATTTCTCTGTACTGACTAAAAATCCCTGGGCGAATATAACGACTGAAGACTGGGCTTTTGAAGCCTCTTTTATTCCGGCTCCGGGGGCGCTTCTGCTTGGCAGTATCGGAATCGGTTGTGTAAATTGGCTTCGCAGACGAAAAAAAATATAGATTATCATCGGAAGTGCCGTATGTAAGACTAATAGCAATCGCAGCGTAAGTGGGGGGATAATACATATAAGAATTCAAAACGGTCCTTTCCTAAGACCTTCAGCTATAAGGAGCCGGCACTGTCGGAATCCTTTGAGGCCGCAGACACAGGCGTGGCCGTAATTTCTCAGTTAGTTTCTTTTATAGTCTCATCAATTAAGTAACAGGCCATTTCCAGCCCAGTCGAAGTACACGATTCGGCCCACTGACCGGGCCATTTTTGACCCTCTTGCAGGCCACTTTTAAGCCACCCCTAAAACGATGGACGCTATATGCTATCCGCTCTACGCTATTTTAAAAGATTGCTACCTTTAGGCTGTCGACCAGGATCAAACATACCCGGATAATAGCCCCCCTAAAATTGCTACTTATAATCACGTAGATTTGGCTCGTTTTGTGATCAATAATTGCATTTATGAATAAAGATGACATTCTTGAACGTATTGGCTTGAATATCACGATAATTCGTGAGCAGCGGGGCCTCACGCAGGAAAAACTCGCTGAATTAGCCGGTCTTCACAGGGCCTATATCGGCCAAATCGAACGCGGCGAAAAAAACATCGGACTAAAAAACCTCGAAAAAATCGCTAAGGCACTAAATATCAGTGTACGCGCTTTATTTGACACTCGTGATATTGATTGACTCGCTTATTCATGCTAAACTATCCACAATCATAATCTTTTAAAGGGGATTAAGTATGAAACAGTATGAGGCGGTCATTAAAGTCATGGAGGAAGGCGGAGGCTATTCCACATTAGGTCACCTTTATCAAAACGTCCTCAAGGTTCCCGGATGCAAATGGAAAACAAAAACTCCATTTGCCAGTATTAGACGAATTGTTCAAGATGAGAGGTTTTTCTTTAAAATCAAACCTGGATTATGGGCCCTTAAGAGTCATCGGCATTTGTTACCTAAAGAAATGCTTGCAACAAAGCAAGAAACCGCGAAAGAAATTGACTTTACACATTCATACTATCAGGGACTCCTGGTCCAACTCGGCAATTTTAAAAAGTTCGAAACCTTCATACCACCACAGGACAAAAACAGGATATTCCTTGGGAAGCAAAAGTTGAGTGACTTAGCTTCTCTCTCTTCGATTTATCAGTTCACATATTCCGATGTAGTAAAAAGAGCAGGTACAATCGATGTTGTATGGTTTAATGAGCGTCGAATACCGAGTTCTGTCTTTGAGGTTGAACACTCGACAGATATTAAAAATTCGCTTATAAAATTTGTTGAATTACAGGATTTTCGTACCGAGATGTTCATTGTCGCCGATCATATTCGCAAACGACAATTTATGGAGACTTTATATCTAAGCGCATTCCAGCCTATTAAGAAATATGTACGTTTTATGAGCTATGAGTATGTATCTGACTATCACACAAATATTTCGAAGCTGATTTCTCTTGAAAATAGATTTCAAGAATCCAAATAAATATTTTTCATTTCAAAGATTGCTACTTATAGGTAGTTGATCAATATCGAAATCTGATCCACGATCCTGACAAATTAAAGTTCGAATAGATTTAGCGTTTTAAAGTCAGGATTTGTGATAGCAGAAACCGGACCACTTTTATTCAATGAGTCTTTTAATGTCCCAACTATACAGTTGGAGTATACGACGGTCTGGTCGTTTCCGGAGCGGGGGAGTTGGGCGACTCACAAATCCGATTATCGCGGCAATTTCGCGCCGCAGATAGCACGTAATATCATCGAGATGTACAGCCGCAAAGGCGATACTGTCCTTGACCCGATGGTGGGTGCAGGGACAACGCTCATCGAAGCCAAGCTGTTAGCACGAGACGCTATCGGCATGGATATAAATCCGCAGGCCGTGGAACTGGCAAAGGCGGCCATTCGTTTCAAACATCATCCGGCAAGCCGGCAGCAGACAATGGTCGGCGACGCGCGTGATTTATCGTTTCTGGAGGATGATTCGGTCGATTTGGTTCTGACGCATCCGCCTTATATGAACATCATCAAATATTCGGACGGCAGGATAGCAGGAGACCTGTCCAATATCGGCAGCTTGCCGAAATTCTGTGACGAGATGGAAAAAATCGCCGGGCAGCTTCTCAGAGTTCTCAGGCCTGACAAATACTGTGCCATACTTATCGGCGATACCCGCAAGGGCAGGCATTATGTGCCGCTTGCATTTCATGTGATGCAGCGGTTTTTGAAGGTCGGATTTATGCTTAAGGAGGATATTATCAAAGTCCAGCATCACTGCAAAATGACCGAGCGCTGGCGGCCGAAGGCGAAGCAGGGCGGGTTCTACCTGATAATGCACGAGCATTTATTTGTCTTTCGCAAGCCGAAGCCGGGCGAGGATTTGTCCCGGATAAGATACAGCAAACACTATTGCACACGCAATAGTGTCAAATTCTAATCTCTAAATTCGAAATCCTAAACAAACCTGAAATACAAATGTCCAAATTCCGAAAAAGTGAAATAGAAGCACCGTCATTCCGGGCGCACAGCAACGGTGTTGAGAAATCTATTTTGAATAGACCCCCTCGACTTCGCTCGGGGTGACAAAAGGTGTTGAGGAATCTGGCTCAAAAAGGAAATTAATACCTTTCGCTACCCGGATCCTTCGGCTTCACCTCAGGATGACAAAAAATAATACGGCTATACATCGCATTTTAATTTTTGCAATGAGATTTTGAGTTTTAAGTTTTGATTTTTGCCCTTTTCGGTTATGATACCGGCCAATGAAGGACATAATTGCAGACAGAGCCAATAGAATCGACTCCAGCGGGATACGCAAGGTCTTTGCCTTAGCGGCGTCCCTGAAAGACCCGGTGAATTTTTCGATAGGCCAGCCGGATTTCGATGTGCCTGATAAGCTCAAAGAAGAAGCGATAGAGGCCATCAGGGCGGGGCACAATAAATACTCACAGACGGCAGGGGATGCTGTCCTCAAACGAAAAATCGCCGGGCGGATTAAAAACGAGTTTGGCTGGGAAAATCCTGCCGTATTAGTGACCAGCGGCGTAAGCGGGGGGCTCCTGTTGACGTTTTTGGCACTTGTCAATCCCGAAGATGAGGTGATAATACCCGATCCGTATTTCGTTATTTACAAGCATATTATCAATTTGTTGGGCGGAAAGTGCGTCTTCGTTGACAGCTATCCGGATTTCGGTCTGCCTGTCGAGAAAATCGCCGGAGCAATCACCGACAGGACCAAGATGATTATCCTCAATTCGCCGTGCAATCCTACCGGCGTGGTTTATTCGCGGCAGGAAATTGAGGCACTGGCAAAAATCGCCGCTGAGAGAGATATTCTTGTTCTGAGCGACGAGATTTATGAGAAATTCTGCTACGATACCGACTGCCCGAGTATCGCTCACTATTATGATAAGACGCTTCTGCTGCGAGGATTCAGCAAGGCTTATGCGATGACCGGCTGGCGACTGGGTTTTCTCGCGGCCGCCGAATCACTTAAAGATATAATCGAGCAGATGATCAAGATACAGCAATATACGTTTGTCTGTGCGCCGACGCCTTTTCAGAAGGCCGCTATAGCGGCGATGGATTATGATGTTTCTGATTTTGTGGACACATACAGGCGAAAAAGAGACCTGCTTTATGATGGTCTCAGGGACAAGTTTGAGCTTGTCAAGCCGGGTGGGGCGTTTTATGCGTTTGTTAAAGCACCCGATGGGACAACAGCGACCGAGTTCGTGGAAAAAGCAATCGCAAACAACATGCTGATAATACCGGGCAATGTATTTAGCGAAAAAGATACGCATTTCAGGATAAGTTACGCCGCCAGCGACGAGAAAATCCGGCAGGGGGTCGACATTCTTTGCAGCCTCACGTAGTCGAAACAGTTTTCAATTATTTGCTTTGCGTTTTTAGCTTGACCGCATACATGAAAACCTATAAAACTATCGCAAAGTAATGAATATACAGTTGCATAAGCGAACAAAAGCACATAAAGAATTTATCTGTGCTTTCTCGATATGCTGTCTTTGTAGGGAAGTAGTATGATCAAGGACATGATTTTCGGGACGGTAGGGGGATTGGGTCTGTTCCTATTCGGCATGGGATTGATGGTTGATATTAACCCTGTTTTTGAAGGAGAAAAAAATGGGAGTATTAGAAAGGTTTTTTGCCCCTTCACCTTTTGTTCAGCTACATGAGCATGCGAAAAAGGTGCACGAGTGTGTTGAACTGATACGACCTTTAGCAAACGCATTGCTGGCGGAAGACCATGAAAAAATCGAGGAATTACATTATTTAATGTCCAAAACCGAGCATGAGGCAGATGTCATTAAAACGGAATTACGCGATAAACTTGCCAAGGCATATTTTCTTTCCGTTGGACAACATGAATTAAGTCGGTTTCTGGCGTATCAGGACGATGTCGCAGATGCTGCAGAGGATTTTGCCGTTGTGCTGCTGTTACGGAAGACCAGAGTTCCAGAGGAACTTAAAGACGATTTTCTGGCCTATGTTGAGCAGGTTATCAGTGTCAGTGAACAGTTAATGGATTTGGAGAGCGAGCTTTCGACGCTCGCAGAAGCGGCTTTTACCGGTGAAGAAGCTGGGAAAGTGCTGAAAGGCATTGAAAAAATCGGTGAAGAGGAATGGAAAAGTGACCGTCTTGGAAGGAAATTTGCCCGCCACTTTTACAGTATGGAAGATATTTTGGACCCTATCACCATTCTCTTTTTCGACAAGTATTGTAAAACACTCGGCCGTATTTCCAACAATGCTGAAAAAACCGCCAAGTACCTGCGTCTCATCATTCGCAAGAAGTAGTCCGACCTCGACTGAAGGAACTTTGCGTATATGGAGATCATCGTTGTTGCAGCAATTATTGTTGGCTTTTACATGGCATGGAATATTGGTGCCAACGATGTGGCTAACTCTATGGCATGTGCAGTCGGATCGAAAGCACTGCCCATTTTCTGGGCGGTGGTCGTGGCAGGCATATGCAATTTCTGCGGAGCTGTGCTGGTTGGCAGTCACGTTGCCGATACAGTCAGGAAGGGCATCATCGAGACACAGGTATTCACTCACGATCCCCAAATGCTTGCCCACGGCATGTTGTGCGCGCTTCTGGCCGCAGCAGTATGGTTGAATCTTGCCTCATATTTTGGTATGCCGGTTTCCACCACACATTCGATCGTTGGAGCCATTGTCGGATTTGGAATCCTGAAAGCCGGACTGGGATACGTTCACTGGGCTAAGCTTGGACAGATTGTTGCCAGTTGGCTCATCTCGCCATTGGCCGGGGGAATCATGGCCTTTATCATATTTAAGTTGATCTCGCGTTACATCTTGTCGTCTGAGAAACCGGCGGTGGCTGCTCGAAAAGGAGTACCCATTTGCGTTTTTGTCGTATGTACCACAATCATTCTGGCCATCATTTACAAAGGCTTAAAGAACCTGCATCTCGACCTCAGTGCCCATAAGGCGATTGTCATTAGTATTCTGGGCGGGCTGAGCGCCGCAGGAGTTTCCAAACTGTTCGCGAAGAGAAATCGTAATTACAATTGGGACTTACCTTTGGAGCAGCAGCTCATGCAAGTGGAAAAAACCTTTGTGGTCCTGGTAATCATTAGTTCGTGTACGGTAGCATTTGCGCAGGGGGCCAACGATGTGGCTAACGCGATTGGGCCGCTGGCAGCGGTCGTTGAGATTGTCAAGACGAATGCCGTCCCCGGCGAGGTACCGGTGAACATATGGTTCTTAGTCCTCGGCGGTCTTGGTATAGCTATTGGCCTGATGACTTTCGGCTACCGGGTAATGCGCCTGGTTGGGATGAAGGTCACCGAGATTACCCCCTCGCGTGGTGTTGCCGCGAACTTAGCCAGCATGATGACAGTCCTGGCCTGTTCGAAAATGGGCCTGCCCGTATCGACCACCCACACTTTAATTGGCGCGATTTTAGGTGTGGGATTGGCCCGCGGTATTACTGCCATTAACCGCAAAGTTGTGAAGTCAATCTTTACCTCCTGGATCGCAACTGTTCCTGTTGCCGCGGTTCTAACCATACTGTTCTACTTCATTGCACAATGGATATTTTGGTAAGGAGCCGTTGATCGTTTCAGACAAACGGGAACTCAATATGCCAATCATAGCAATCGATTCGGGGTCCCCCCGGAGAATATCGCACCAATCACTATAGGCGCTTGTAAGTGAAAAGGAGTCGAACGGAAGATTTCTCGCTGTCTTCCGTTGGGTCCTGATAAACCTTCACGTCATATTTTGGGGTAATCACAGAAGAACTCTATTGACCCGTGAAACAAAAACAGCTAAAAAGTATTAAATCTTATGGTTTTAAGTATACTATCAAGGAAGTGGTATGATCAAGGATATGATTTTCGGGACAGTCGGGGGACTGGGTCTTTTTTTATTCGGCATGGGCTTAATGTCTGACGGCCTGAAAAAAGTTGCCGGTCAAAAACTGAAAAATATCCTCGAATCCATGACCAAAAGGGCCTTGATAGCTTTTCTTGTTGGCGCGGGCGTTACTGCATTAGTGCAATCCAGCTCGGCCACGACCGTAATGGTTATAGGTTTTATCAATGCGGGTCTTTTGACACTTAAGCAAGCAATAAACGTGATCATCGGTACAAATATCGGGACAACTGCAACGGCATGGCTGGTGTCAATATCCGGGATCGGTGCCCTTAAGATTACAATCTATGCACTTCCTGCTGTCGGGGTAGGATTTCTGCTGAATGTCTTGGGTAAAACAAGAAGAACAAAAAGCATTGGGCAAATCCTGCTTGGTTTAGGGATATTATTTCTTGGCCTAAATTTTATGAAAGAAGCCTTCAGCCCGTTGGAGGAAAGTTCAACAGTCCAGGAAATTTTCATCTCTCTTGGTGATAAACCCGCCTTAGCAATTTTGGCCGGAGCTGTGGTTACAATGCTATTGCAAAGCAGCTCTGCGGCGATTGCAATTGTTCAGTTACTGGCGATTGGTGGTGCCTTCGGTACAAATTGGCAAACCGCACTTAACGTTTCTATTCCATTCGTTCTGGGCAGTAACATCGGAACAACAATAACCGCTCAAATCGCAGCATTACAGGCAAATCGCAACGCCAAACGAGCGGCCTGGGCACACACAATATTTAACACGCTGGGCTCTATGATAGCATACCCATTTGTTCATTTCGGTCTGTTCGGGGCTTTCGTCCTTTTGGTAGCTCCCTGGCAGCTTGGACGAGATACAATAGCACCCTCTATTGCTATAGGGCATACCGTCTTCAATATTATTAATTCCGGAATATTCTTGCCGATGTCAGGCCTTTTGGCGAAAATTGTCTGGAAGCTGGTTCCCGAAAAACCGAGCGAGGCTCTTGTCAGACCCGTTGTTCTTGAAAAACACCTGCTCAATACGCCCGTCATCGCACTGGAACAGGCAGAACGCGAAATCATTCGCATGGCAAAGACGGCAAAGAGAGCCCTGAAGCGCGCTATCGAGGGAATTTTACAAGACAACAGGAAAAAACTGGCTTCGGTCATGGAGATAGAAGATTTCATCGACACATTTCAGATCGAAATAACATCATATCTATCTGCACTTTCACAGGTCCAACTATCCGATGAAGTTGCGATTGAGCTACCTGTGCTATTGCATACGGTCAATGACCTTGAACGTATCGGTGACCATGCAGTTAATATTGTTGAAATCGCCCAACGAAAAATAGACCAGAAACTTGTATTTAGCGATTCCGCACTTGCAGAAGCCGAGCAGCTTCGAACAGAGATAGACCAGATGTTTGATAATATCATAGAGGCTCTTGAAGAAAATGATAATGAGGCGGCCAAACCGGCATTGATCAGAGAAGCTAATATTAACAAAATGCAGATAGAGTTTCGCCGCAGCCATGTAGAGCGAATGAGCAGTGGCAGATGCTCGCCAGAGGCGGGCCTGATATTTATCGACTTAGTTGACAATATTGAAAAAATCGGCGACCATCTGACAAATATTGCTCAGGCTATAATCGGCGGCCTGCAGTGGGAGGGGGTAAAGCCGAAAATCTCGACCAATTCCTAAAACTGGCTATTGCAAATTATCAATATAATAGTAGAATTCTTAATATGAAAAGCCCACTTCGAGAAATTGCAGTTGTTCTGACGTGCTTAATACTGCTGCTGGGTTGGACTCTGGGTGCCGAGCCAAATAACACAGTTGCAGATAAACCGGTAGTAAAAGCTGCGGTGATTATCTGTAAGGGCATGATAGACGATGGGCTATATAAGTCCATCCGGCGCAGAACAAAGATAGCTCTCGATGCAGGAGTGGATTACCTTATTTTTGAAATAGGTACTTACGGAGGACTTCTGCAATCCGGTGATGACATAGCCAAGTACTTCATCCTCGATATCCCTCAAATGAGCGACAAAGCCCAAACCGTTGCCTATATCACAACGGAGGCAATATCAGCAGGTGCAATGATAAGCGTCTCCTGCCGGGACATTATAATGCGGGAAAATACCACAATAGGCGACTGCGCTCCGATTGTGCTCGGCGGCAAACTTGAAGGTGTCGAACGGGAAAAGACCGAGAGTTTTACTCGTGCAGCTTTTACCCGAGCGGCAGAGGCAAACGGCTACCCGGCAGCACTGTTAAAAGCTATGGTTACTATGCAAATAGAAGTCTATCTGGTGGAAAATCTGCAAACAGGTGACAATGAATTCTTTGAAAGCAAAGAATTACCCACAGATCCTAATATATATGACATAGACAATAAAGCGCTGATTGTCGAAGACGATGAACTTTTAACACTGACCGCTTCTCAGGCTTTGGAGTACGGCATCGCCCGGGCGACAGTTCAAGACCTGGCGGGGGCTCTTGACTTTTTGGCTGAACGTGATGGTGTCAGTTTTACCGGTGAGCCGATATTACTTGAGACCACATGGTCGGAAGAGATGGTTCGAAAGGTCAATCATCCTGCAGTAATGGGCATACTTATTATGCTCGCCTTGCTGGGAGTTTACGTAGAATTTAACACGCCTGGATTGGGACTGCCGGGACTTGTGGCGGTAATATGCTTTACGATTATCATCGGCAGCAAATACATCCATGGATTAGCTAACTGGATCGAAGTGGCATTATTCATTGCCGGAATTATTCTGCTGCTGATTGAATTTATGGTCCTGCCCGGCTTCGGGATTGCAGGTTTTACGGGAATTGTATGCATATTCGCCGGCTTATTCGGGATGCTCATCAAGAATCCGCCGGATAAATTACCATGGCCGAGTAATGCACTTGACTGGAGTGACTTCACTCAGGGTGTTTTGGGGCTATCGATAGGATTTGTGGGTTTTGTTGTATTGGCGTGGTTGCTGTCAAAATATCTGCCGAGGATTCAGTTTCTTAGCGGATTGATCCTTGTGCCGACTGCTGCAAAGCAGGGCAGTACAATGCATGTTAGTATGACCAAACCTGTAGAAAGTGAAATCACAAGCGTCAACGTTGGCGATACAGGTGAGGTGATTTCGACACTGAGGCCTACAGGAAAAGTAAAATTCGGCGACGCAGTCGTAGATGTGGTCGCTGAAGGTGACTTTCTTAACGAAGGAACGAAAGTTGAAATAATTGAAATTCACGGCAATAGAGTTGTGGTCAAAGCTGTGTCAACATAATCGCAGGAAGAAGCTAATGGAATGGTGGTTATTATTTGCTGTTTTTCTTTTTTTTATCTGTGCGGCACTGATTATAGCTGAAGTTTTTGTGCCGAGCGGCGGACTGATTAGTATCGTTGCTCTGGCTTGTTTAATTGGTGGTGTGGTGATATTTTTCAACCATAGTTCAATCGCCGGATGGATAGGAATAATCATTGCAATCGTAATGATACCATCGGTTTTGGTTTTTGCTTATAAGATATTCCCCAAAACCAGATTCGGCAAAAACGTGACCCTATCACCGCCTGAACGGCAGCAGGGCGATGCCATACCTGATACATCTGAGTTGAAAGAGATGCTTGGTGCTGTCGGTATTGTCCTGACACCATTAAGGCCGGTCGGTATGTGCGATTTTTCAGGACAAAGAGTTGAATGTGTAGCCGAAAGCGGGTATGTTAATAAGGGTCAAAAGGTAAAAGTGATAAACGTCGAGAGTACCCAGTTGACTGTTCGCGCAATCGAGGAAAGTTCATGAAAGGGAATAGCATGCTTAATTTAACAAATATGATCTTAGGGGCTGGCCAGGATGGACCGCCTATCGGTATTGGAACAATGATTTTAATAGCAATCATCGGTATTATTGCTTTCATTGCAGTATTGCTGGTTGTGAAATTTGCCAGGCTATGGCTTCAGGCGTATTTCTCCCGAGCCGATGTTCGATTATCCGAGCTGATTGGTATGTGGCTCAGGAGGGTCGATGCCAGAACCATCGTTCTGAGCAAAATCACCGCAATACAGGCAGGTCTGAAATTGACCACAAAAGATCTGGAAAGCCATTATTTGGCCGGCGGTCGCGTTCCAAATGTCGTACGAGCGTTAGTGGCTGCAAACAGGGCAAACATCGATTTGTCTTTACAGACAGCGACCGCAATCGACCTGGCGGGTCGTGACATCCTCGAAGCGGTCCAGACAAGCGTCAATCCCAAGGTGATTGATTGCCCTGATCCTCAGAAGAGCAGAGGCACTATAGATGCAGTTGCTCAGGATGGCATCCAGTTGAAAGCGAAGGCGCGCGTGACTGTCCGAGCTAATATTGAAAGACTGATAGGCGGCGCCACTCAGGAAACTATTATCGCTCGTGTTGGCGAAGGAATTGTTACCACGATTGGTAGTGCCATAACTTACAAAAGTGTTTTAGAAAATCCGGACGATATTTCCAAGTCGGTTTTGTCCAAGGGACTTGACGCCGGTACGGCTTATGAGATTTTATCTATTGATATTGCCGACGTCGATGTCGGCGAAAATGTCGGGGCGCAACTTCAGGCTGCCCAGGCCGAAGCCGATATGCGTCGTGCAAAGGCCGAGGCGGAAAAACGCCGGGCTATGGCAGTTGCCAGAGAGCAGGAAATGCGTGCACTCGTTGTAGAAAACGAATCGAAAGTGCCATTAGCTATGGCTGAAGCATTTAAGAAGGGCAATCTTGGTGTTATGGACTACTATAGAATGAAAAATATCATGGCTGATACCTCAATGCGCGATTCTATCGCAAAACCGAAAACTAAGGAATAAATATAACAAATAAAATAATAACTTCAAAATAACGTGAGCCTGTTTGTAGCATGGCTAATTGTTCCATTATTTTGTGAACTAAGTACATAGAGATATGAACTACTCTTTTTTACAACTTTTTATATTTGCTCAAAACGAAACTGCAGAGAAATGGATCAACATATTATTTGTTGTTGTCTTGGCGGTTGTATGGGCATTTGGTGGAATCATTAAAGCAAAGGCAGAACAATCCCGACGGAAGAAAAATAAACAAGCACCCCGCAAACCATCACGTCCTTCATCTTCTGTCGGCAGGGACCGCGGTGAAATAATCCTTGATAAAGTTCTCGGTCCAGCCAGTACATTATCACGCAAACGGAGAAAAGTACCTGATTCCCGATTTTCCAAGCAAAAGTTTACCGCGAAATCACTATCAGGTACAACCGTTCCGATTCAAAAAACAAAGCAAACGCATGGAACGGAATTTTCGCTGCCAAGTTCATCTTTTGAGTCCGGCATCCAGGAACTCCCGAAAATTGATGACCAACTTCAGGAATTACCAGAATTTACCAGTCAAGATGTCAAAAAGCTCAAAGACAGTCATGTTATCACATCCTCAGAGATGTCCCAGTCAAAGTATCTTTCCGAACTCTTGTCTGTTTATGCCAATCCCGATGAATTAAAAAGGGCGATCCTGCATTATGAAATCCTGGGTCCGCCTTTGTCACTTCGTACTCTATCTTAGAGTGTCTAACAAAAAGAGCTTTTTTCATCTGTCATTCCCGCGAAAGCGGGAATCCAGAACTATAGAATCAGTTACATTTTCATTTTGTTATAGGCTCTTAATATTTTAGCTGATAATACCAATCGTGATTAAAATTTGCGCCTTTGTCATTTCGACCGGAGGGCCACAAAGTGGCCCGAAGTGGAGAAATCTATTTGGCTGCGCTCGAAATGACACATACAAGCGCACTTACTATATACAATTTGGTATAACTCTCTAAAGACCCGTAGGGCAGAGTTCCACGGGCTATGCCCGTGGGTGAATGGGAACTCACCCGAAGGGGCGTCGAGCGAAGCTCGTAAAGTGGAAGCAGGTGCTACGGGCTATGCCCGTAGGGTATCCACTTAGAGTTGCTACATAAATCGGGATCGAGCAATAACAATCGATTCAAAATATAAAGAATGGAGATATACCAGAAAATAAAACACGAAACCCAACGTCCCATAATATATGTTATGTTTCATACAAGTCTATTTTAAGCTCAAGAAATAATATTTTGAAGCATCTTGGAAATTTCGATAAGCTATAGGGCAAAAACGATCAATTTGTGTTAATTACATGGCTGGCCATATCGGAAATATTATCCCACATGGAAGTTGCTCTATCTATTAAGGAAAGATTTTGAAGAACAATTGAAATATTTACCGAAGCATCCGGGAAGGAATAATTGTCTTCCATGTAACGCTCAAGATTAAAAAGTGATGATGCAAATTTTAACTTGTTACAATAGAGCAATGCTGTTTGATAATGCAGTTCAAGAGTATCTCTGTCAAGCCGGTCTTGGTCTGAAAGATATTTCATTGCATCAGATTTACGACCAGTTTGAAATAAACAGACTGCTAATTTATTACGGGCTCTTGTATAAAGAGGATTTATATTTATAGCAGATAAGAACGATTCAATCGCCTTCGCCAAATTACCAATACCCATCATAAGGATGCCAAGACGATAATACAAATCCGGATTTTGTGGACGAAGAGCAATTTGCTTTTGGTGTGCCGTAATTACAGCTTCTGTCAGAGCGACGGTGCTGATATCAATAAAAAATGACTTGCCATTTTTGAAACCTTGCTTGAAATGCAAAGAGGCCATCTCAGAAAATAATAGCGAACTATTTGGCTGAATAGCAGCAGCAAGTGATAATGTACTAAGAGCTTCTGTAGTATAACCGGCTAATTTTTGTGAGATTGCCAGGCCTATATATGCATCGACAATCTTATCATTTATCTCGACAGCTTTGTTAAAAAGTTCTGCAGCAAGATGATCCTGATTCAACTGTAAATACTGTGTTCCGAGCTTTATAGTGGCCTCAAGAAAGTCCGGACAGATACGAATTGCTTGTTCGTATTGAGAAACGGCGTCAGTAGTTGCACCCAACATACGAAGGACATCTGCTTGCTTTATAAGCAAATCAGGCCTTTCAGCATGGGTTTGTAATAAATACTCAAGCTGCTCCAGTGCCTCATGGAGCTGTCCTTCAGCAATAAGCTGATCTATATCGTTGTCATTATAGGAGAAATTGTCAGGGTGCATCAGGATTGCAGTGTTAAACGTTTCAATAGCCTTTGAATATTTCCCGGTAATAATATATAAATGTCCCAGCGTTATAAGTGCTGATATATCATCAGGGTATTCGTCCTTTAACAACTGATATTGTTCGATAGTTTTTTCATGTTGTTTATTTTTGAAATAGATCGCAGCTAATCGCAGGGCCGGAAGCTGTAGATATCGTTTAAACTTCAGACAATCCTGGTAAAATTCCACAGCCTGAGACTCTTTGCCAAGTCTTTCATAGCAGTATCCAAGCGCATAAAGAGCAATTGTATTATTAGGATGCCGCAGATAGACTGAGTTCAGTTCCCTTATCGCCTCGTTGAGTTGATTGTTATTCAGGCAAATTGCTGCCGCTGCCAGTCGGCCGTAAATGCAGGAAGGATTCTCAAAGAGGTATAGTCGCAGCTTTTCAGTAGCTGCATAAGTTTTTTTCTCACCTATAAGTTCAAGAACTGAATTTAACAAACAGTATTGTCCGGATTTATCATAGTCTGCAGGAAATGTGACTATATTTAGCCAATGCCATATTAAATCACCTGTATCGACCGTTATCGCCCTGCCAAGAATTTCCAGTAATTGGCTCATACACCACTCGCATCCAGTTTTCAGTATATACCCGGCAACGTGATATTCTGCCGTTGGTAGTAAAGGTATCGACAATAAAACGAAGATGATTAAGCATGCTTTTCGTGATTGGCCCCCTGCTCTTCAATTTTGTTTTGTTATTGTGGCGATTGTGTGTGATGTGCGGGTTATTACGATTTAGAACACGATTATCGGATTTAGCTTGCTCAAAAAGTCAACCTGTAATACCACTAAGCTCTCAATACAGCCGGCCCAAAGAAAAGTGGCCTGATATGGTGATGATTAATCTGATTTTGCCATTTGTGCCTGTTTTTCTATCTCACTTAGATATGCTAAGGTCCGTTCGAGTTTATCGCTCAGGTGCTTGAGTTTGAGCATAGTTTTGATTCGCGTTAGTAGTTCGAGCTTGTTCACAGGTTTACTTAAAAAATCGTCCGTGCCCGAGTCGATAGCGCGTTCGATGTCACCGAATTCACTAAGTGCAGTTACCATAATGACAGGGATGTCTGAAGTGTTAGGGTCATTTTTTATTCTTTTACAAACTTCAAAACCGCTCATTTTAGGCATCATCACATCAAGCAAAATCAAATCGGGCATGTTTTTACTTACGATTTCCAACGCTTCCAATCCATTGTTAGCAGAAATTGTCCGGCAGTCCACATCCTCGAGATACGCCTGAAGCAGTTCAAGATTCTGCTGATTGTCATCAACAACCAGTACTGTAGGTTTGTTTTCCTGCCCTTTTTCATCTTTAGAATTTTTCATGAAAATGCTCCTGTGTGCTGTTTCTTTATGGTTTTCCCAAAGCATTCAATATTGCCGAGCAAAAGGCTGGTAAATCATCCGGCTTGCGTGATGTTATCAAGTTTCTATCCACAACACATTCACTATCCACATACTCGGCACCTGCGTTTATAATATCGTCTTTGATTGCCATGAAACAGGTTGCCTTCTTGCCCTTGAATATCTTTGTGCTGCATAATAGCCACCCACCGTGACATATAGCGGCAATAACCTTGCCTTCATTTACCATATCATTTGCAAATTTAATGACATCGGGGCTTCTTCTCATAAAATCCGGTGCGAAACCTCCGGGGACAACCATACAATCATAATCATCGGCTCTGGCCTGCCCTGCCGGAACCTCAGAAATACAAGGGTAGCCTTCTTTTGAATGATATTCTTTTTTTGCCTGGGCCGCAACAAAATTGACCTCCAAGCCCGCTTCGCTGAACCGATAGTAAGGATACCAGACCTCCAGAACCTGGTACATTTCGTCCACCATAATTGCTACCTTTTTCGACATTCGAATTTACTCCTTTTCACTGATGCTGTGATATTCGACGAATTCACGGATTTCCGGCTTGATATAGACCTGCTCAATATCCATCACTTGTGGCACTGCCTCGGCACAAACCACCGACATCACAGCCGATGGAGCTTGTGTATCCACAAAGAAAATCCACTGGCCTTTTATAGAGCAGAGTCCCCCACCGCTGCCGCCAAGCGGTTCATCACGAATTATGACTCCATTTGATTCCAGCAACAATAAAAGTTCTTCTAATATCTTCTGTGTGTTCATTGTTTGAATATTATATTATTATCAGCTTTTGTAAGATAGGCCCAATTTGTGTAACTTATAACTATAACCGCATTATATCTGCTCCGGAGACATTGACATCGTTCAAGAAAAACTGCAATAATAGTCGATATAGATACGTGTAAGAAATAAATTTATGCCAAATAGCTAATAAAGTTTCAAGACTACTCAAAAGCGAATAAATTTTATAACAGGAGCAGAGAATTGGCAAGTATTACAGAAAAACGCCTTTGTTTACATAAACATCTGAAAGACCAACAGCAACAAAATGACGCCTTAACGTCTCAGCTTGATCAGCTCCAGCATCTTGCCAATATTGGCACGGTCAGTTATATGATAGCTCACGAGATCAATAATCTGCTCACTCCCCTGAAAAGCTATGCAGCTCTTGCTTTGAATAACTTTGACGATAAAGCTCTGTCTGAAAAGGCACTTCAAAAAACGGTTCAAAATTGTGAACGTGCCTCTAAAATCATGGAAAGTATGCTCGCTCTGGCAAACGGCCAAACACAGAAAAAGAAAGACACTGAGCTGTTTACTCTTGTCGAAGAGGTCTTCTCATGTCTTTGCCGGGACTTCACCAAAGACGGGATAACCGTGGAAATTTGTATTCCTCAAGGCTTGACAGTCTGGGCTGTACCTGTTCAAATTCAGCAGGTTTTAATGAATCTGATTCTCAATGCTCGCCAGGCAATGCTGCCACGGGGCGGCGTTTTAGCAATCAAAGCGGCAGAGATGACCGATGGCGTTGAAATACAAATCACAGATACAGGTAATGGGATCGAATCGACCAAATTAGAGCGTATTTTCGACCCATTCTTCACCACCAAGAAAGATAAGAAATCGGCGTCTGAATATTCCGGAGCCGGACTCGGCCTGGCTTTCTGTAAAAGGATAATAGACGGACATGATGGTATGATATCGGCCGAATCCAAACCCGCCGGTGGGAGCAAATTCAGGATAGTTATTCCCAAACCTCAGTCAGGTAATAGCTGATGCCGGCTCAGGCTTTCCAAATCGTTTTGATGTTAATACTTCTCACTGGTTCAGCTTTTTTTTCCGGAGCAGAAACTGCTTTTTCTAATCTTACACACAGACAAAGAAAACAACTGCGGGAATCCCAACATAGACTTGCTCATTTAGCCGGCAGACTGCTGAATAAACCAAGCCAATTGCTCAATTGCTTTTTATTCGGGAATATGACAGTTAACGTTCTGTTTTATGCAGCGGCAAGTGTTTTAACGGTTCGAATCAACGAGCAAAGTGCAATAGCAGGGGCTATTGCCGCTGTTACAAGTTTCGCTGCGCTGGTGCTGTTTGGTGAAATACTGCCTAAATCCATAGCGTTTGCAAATTCAAAGTATCTCAGCATTGTCTTTGCCCTGCCGGCCTTTGTTTGCCTTCAGGTATTCACACCTATTGGATTTGTCTTCAAATTTTTTATATTAGAACCGATTCTGCGTTTATTATTAGGTCCGGCAAGAGGCCCAGGCAAAATCACCATAACTGAATTCAAGTCTCTGATAGAAACAACCAGAAAACAGGGATTGATTACAGCCGATGAGAATAAACTATTTACAGAAGTCATTGAACTGGGCTTTCTTAAAGTTCGGCATGTTATGCGGCCACGAGTGGATATGATTGCATGTGCTGTTACAGATTCCAGCCATGAAGCTCGTGAGAAGATGCAAAAAAATCACCTCACCAAACTTCCCGTTTATGTTCGGACAATAGATAATATAATTGGTGTAGTTCACCTCCGAGAGCTTCTGCTTGACGAAACCGCTCCATTAGACAAAATTGTTCAGCAGGTACATTTTGTCCCTGAGCAGAAGACGGTAGAATCTCTACTGGAATTTTTCCGTAAATCCAAAACGGATATGGCGATTGTCGTGGACGAATATGGCGGTATTGCCGGATCTGTTCAACTGGAGAACATCGCGGAAGAATTGTTCGGCCAGATTGAAATTACAAGTCAAATCGAGCCTATTAAACAAACCGGACCTTTCGAATATAGATTGGCAGGCAATCTGGCCATACACGAATGGTCTGAGGTCTTTAATATCGATTTGGCAGAGACGCGTCAAGTCACCACCGGCGGGATGGTAACCGCCCTTCTTGGCAAAATTCCCAAGAGTGGTGATGTGGTTTATTTGAAGAACCTGAAATTTACAGTAGAAAATGTGCATAAGCACCGAATAGAAACCGTAATATTAACTTTTAAACCTCTTCAAATGGATGATCAATAGTACTGTTTCAATATTAGCTTTCACCTTTTTCGTAGTTCTGGCCGGTCTGTTCTCTGGTGCCGAAACCGGTCTTTATCGACTCAGCAGGCTTCGCTTACGATTGGGTGTTGAGAAAAAACGTCTGCCTTTTATCATGCTTGGCAGATGTATGCACGACAGTTCAGGACTGCTTCTTTCGATGTTGATCGGCACAAATCTTGCCTACTATCTTGCCACCAGTATTATCACCGGGATACTTTTAAGTAAGGTTGCAACTGAATACACTGCAGAAATAATCACAACTGCCATAACCGCACCAGTACTATTTGTCTTCTCGGAATCGATACCCAAAAACATTTTCTTTTATCGCTCGGATTCCCTTATGCCTTATATGGCACCGATTCTGTACACATTTCACAAACTTTTGAGTATGTGCGGCGTAATTAGTCTGCTCAAACTTATATCGGCATTCTTTTCGCGACTGGCGGGCTCAGCCTCCTCTTCAAAAACCGTAATAACATCCGTACAAAGGCATACGGTACAGGCAATCCTGCAGGATACACATGAAGAAGGCATTCTCAGTTCCGTTCAGACCGACATTGTAAATCGCCTGGTTAAAGTCTCGAACGTTCGCATAAGGTTTGTGATGACGCCTATTGACAACGTCCGGATGATTGATGTCAACTCTGATAATTCTGATCTATTGAATATTTTGAAGAAATCTGCTTTTACCCGCTTGCTGGTCACTGAGGATCAGCCCGGAAATGTCATAGGATTTATAGATATTTACGAGGTTTTAAGCTCATCACAAGAATTCTCTGATCTGCGAAACTTCATTGAGCCGCTTAAAAAGCTTGATTCGGATACCCCTGTTATCGATGCGATAAACTATATGCAAAAGGAGAACCAGAAAATACTTTTAGTGACAAAGGCCGGTCTCGCCGGTCGAGGGAAACCTCTCGGTATTGTCACAATGAAAGATTTGGTCGAGGAGCTTCTCGGCGAACTGGCCGAATGGTAAAATTGCCCTGCATGATAAACTTAGAACTTTGAACAGACACGTCCCACTTTATAAGAGAGTCACAATTATTTATCAGTGGCAGCATCGTCAATTATCGCCTGTGCGATATCGTTGATTACTGTGCGAGTTTGGCCGTTTGTATCGTTGGCCAGAATTGAAAAAATGTAATCCCCCCCTGCCGTAATGCATATTCCTGAGAATGACTTGACGCCGCTTATATATCCGGTTTTGCCTAAGATTTTACCTTTGTATGGCTCTGCCTTAAAATGTTTGGCGATTGTCCCATCTACCCCCCCTACTGCAAGCGAATCTCTATACATTTCCCAATTCTCGCTATTGAATAGATCCGACAGAACTGTTGTTAGAGTATGGGCACTTAGCTTATTTTGTCTGCTCAATCCACTGCCGTCGTCAATATAGAACTGACTCTTGTCGATACCAAGCCCCGAGAGATATTCGGAAATTAGTTCCCGTCCCCTGTCCCAACTACCATTTTTCCCGCTCGGATTATTAACGGCAGCAATGGTTTTAAGCTGCGCTTCTGCTGCCAATCCCAGACTATCTTTCTGACACCTCGCCAGACAATCGCTCATTGTCGTTTTATATTCGGCAAGCAATCTGAAATCACTGTCATTGTCCAGGACTTTTTCTATAAACCGCCCTTTTATTTCTATTGACGCTTTGCTCAGATGCTCGAACAAAAGATAACCGAAAAAAGCTGCAGGCTTCTCGATCGCGACCTCGATCGGCCCGTACTCATTTTTACATTCGCCATGAACCGTGAGCTTGTTCGGCTGACTGTTACGGTAAGTCCCAAGAGAACTATCGCCTCTCGATATCGGTTTGACTTTGTTGATGAGTGTCACAAAGGATGTTTGCGGCTCCATTAAAATATTGACCCGCCCGCCGGTATTTCTTACGCTTAATTCAATGCAATTAAGATTATAATTTAAGCCGCTCACTTCGCAGGCGTAGCTGCGATTCAATTCCGCGACAGGCCAGCTTGGGTGAACACACTCGTTATCGAACACTCCCGTATCAACGATAATATCTTCGATGCTCGTTATTCCATCACGCTTCAGTTTCCCTACAATGTCTTCGAAAATCCAGCCTTTCTGACGACCGTATTTGGCGTCCGTCTGTTCATCGCCTAACAGGGGATCCCCGCTGCCTATTACCACCAATGAGTTCTCGTAAAGCCCGACTTTCGTTTTATATTCGAAATCCGCTCCTAAATATCTCAATGCCGCGGCGGTAGTGATAATCTTCATATTCGAAGCCGGTATCAGCGGCTCTTTCGCACCTTTCTCATATACGGTGCTGCCGGTATCAGCTTTCACGATATGAATGGAAAATGTGACCCCTTCCTGTAGAGACCCGCTGATTACAGGGCCTATTCGCTTGGCTAAATCCGCATGTGCAAAACCGGCAAGCGATAGAATCAAAACACCTGAAATGACTATTTTTTTCATTTGTTCCTTCATGGTGCGGCTCATTATTCCATAAGAAAACAGGCATTTCAACCCTTTTCACAGAATTATAATAACGGTTTTTCCACAAAAAAATCTTGATTTTACAAAGATAAAAGATATAATAAGTACGTTAAATAGGCAGTTAAGTAATAGATGTCTGATGCACTATCGTTAAGAAAGTCTGGATTATACATCGGACGGGTTTTTTTTTATTTGCCTTGAAGAAAGATTATCGGTATAAGGTCTTTGTAGAGTATGTTACAATTAGGGGTAAGTTAAGCTCCATTTGTACATCTCATTATCAAGGGCGTGTAAAGGCATGAGCGACCAAAAACCTGTGGATTTAAATGGATTACCAATGACTATTCTCATCCATTGCTGTTCTGTTTGTCTCAAAAAACTTTATCTCTGAATGGAAGGAGACCATTATGCATACGCCTAATTACAGGATTCAAATCTATAAAAAAGGTTTTACCTTAATCGAGCTTCTTGTTGTAATTGCCATCATCGCATTATTGATGTCCATTTTAATGCCCGCTCTGTCCCGGGTTAAAACAACGGCAAAAGCCGCGGCCTGCCAGTCAAACATGCACCAATGGGCCATAATGTGGTCAATGTATGCCGATGACAACAACGGATCTTTCCATGCTGGTAAGGGAGGAACCACTTTTACCGCCGATGATAGGTGGCCCACCGTGTTACGTGATTACTACAAAAATGACGATATTCGTCTCTGCCCTATGGCAACAAAACCACGGTCCGAAGGCGGACAAAATCCTTATTGCGCCTGGGGCAAGTTCGATGATGGTATGTATGCAAGCTACGGTCTTAATGAATGGCTCTGTAACCGACCTATTGGGTCAGATAATTATAGCGATAATTACTGGAGGAAACTATACAATATTAAGAATTCGAATAATGTACCGCTATTTCTTGACTGCGAATGGTACGATGTTTGGGTTCATTCGATCGATGAACCTCCGCCTTATGACGGCTCGGAACTAGATATGGGCGGGAAAAATGAAATCTGGCGTGTCTGTCTGAATCGACATAATTACGCAGTAAATAGCGCATTTTTTGATGGAACCGTAAGAAAGGTCGGTCTCAAGGAATTGTGGACGTTCAAGTGGCATAAAGAATATAACACAAAGGATATCTGGACCCAGGCGGGTGGCGCGACTGAAGACGGTTGGCCTGAATGGATGCGGGGCCTGAAGGCCTACTAAATCAGCAGGAAACATAACAAGTCATGTAATTTAATATTTATTGTCATTGCGCTGTTAGCACAAGATCAATATATTGATGCCTAATAAATAATTGCCGTCACTTCTTCAATTTTCTTAACGACCTCAGTGACGTCTTCAGAGTAAGATACATAACCATCAAAGCCCTTTTGCAGGAGAGCCTCCGACTCGGAATCACTTAACCGGTTAGCAAGCGCAACAATCTTAATGGTCTCCGATTCCTCATTGGCACGAATACCTCTGCAAACATCTGTGGCATCTATGCCCTCAGCCAGAAGGCTTACAAGCAAGACATGCGGCGCGAATTTCTGGACGACTGCGCCTGTCTCAAAATTGCTATGAACGGTTTGTACTTCATAGTCGGCCTTGTTTCGTAAAGTTTCAGCCAAAGCCTTTGCGGCCTGCTCGTTGCTGTCTGCTATCAGGACGCGGATTTTACCAACTGCAAGTCCTGCAGTAGGCATATTGTGCACCTTCATAAACCGTAACAGCTCACTGAGAGGTATTCGCCGGTCTTTGCTGCCGGGGATGCGATAGCCCTTTAACTGGCCGTTATCAAACCACTTTGAAACTGTTCGAGGTGCAACATGACAAATCTTTGCCACATCACCTGTTGTTAGTACATTTTTGCCTTTTGCCATTTCTCGATTCCCATCACTACCGATTTAAACTCATTGCTGCTGTAATCCTCTTACTATTCGGTTTTAAATAGAGGTGTGTTTAACGCATATATACAATTCTTATCTTAGCGGCAAATAAACGACTGTCTTTGTAACAACACGTCCTATAAGTATTTTTCTCCTATGTAGAAACAGCTAAGAATGTAAATTAAAGCCGCTTTGGCTATAGCAGTACTTCGCATAATGAAAATGTTTTTGATTTACCCGCCATAAACGGTACAATTTTGTAAGTTCTGCTTTTATTTTTTTAATGAGGAGAATTATTTATGCAGGTACATTTATCCCGGCCGGACATTACCGAGAAAGAAATCGAGGCGGTCTGCGATGTGCTCCGCAGTCCCAATCTCTCACTTGGACCAAAATTACAGGAATTTGAGTCGGTTTTCGCAAAGTATATCGGCACAAAAAGGGCTGTTGCCGTCAATAGCGGGACCAGCGGCTTATTCCTGTGTATGTTGGCACTCGGGATAAAGCCGGGTGATGAAGTTATTACTACGCCGTTTACTTTCGTTGCTTCTGCTACTCCTGTAATGATGGCCGGCGCCAGGCCGGTTTTTGTTGACATTGATCCGGCAAGTTTAAACATCGACCCGGCCAGGATCGAATCCGCAATAACAGAAAACACGAAAGCCATTCTGCCGGTAGAAGTCTTCGGCAATCCCGCCGGTCTCGATAAAGTCTGCCAAATCGCTCACGAACATAATCTTCAGGTCATTGAAGATAGCTGTGAAGCTCTGGGTTCTGCACTGAACGGCAAGAAAGTGGGAACTTTCGGAACAATGAGTGTATTCGGATTTTATCCCAACAAGCAAATTACCACCGGCGAAGGTGGTATGATTTTAACCGATGACGATAATTTGGCGGATATTTGCATATCGCTCCGGAACCAGGGAAGGGGTAAAGATGATTGGCTAACTCACGAGAGGCTTGGTTATAACTTCAGGATTAGTGATATCAATTGTGCACTGGGAATTACACAGCTTTCGAGAATAAATCAAATTAAAGCCAGGCGGCAGCAGGTCGCCAAATGGTACCAGGAAATGTTGGCCGATGATAACCGAATAATAGTGCCGGCGGAACCCGACGGCTGTGATATGAGCTGGTTTGTTTTTGTGGTCCGGCTTGCGGATGGATTTTCTTTGGAGCAGCGCAATCAAATTCTACAGCAGATGCGGGAACGAAATATTCAGGTTGGTAATTACTTCCCGCCCGTGCATCTTCAGCCCTTCATGGTCCGCCAGTTTGGATATAAAGAGGGGGATTTTCCCATTACTGAAAATGTATGTAGAAGCACCATCGCCCTGCCGTTTTACAATAATCTGACCAAAGATCAGGTAGCAACTGTCTGTAAGACATTGAAAGAGGTTATAGGAAAATAAACGGTACCTTTTTTGCATTTTCTTTTTTGCATCTTATATTTTATATACTAAGTATTTATTAGAGACGTGTACATAAAGCCGGGCGGGGAACCGGCCTATAAAAATATTTTCTTTTGGGAGGGGATAGTGAAAGGCTGGAGATCAAAATTCATCTTCTTGTTAATAGTCTATTTCGCCGGTTTTGCATCAGCAATATATATGTTGGTACCGGCACCTGAAAACCAAGACTATCAGTCCGGCAACACCACACATTTAGAGCTCAACTCGGAAGAGTTTGTAAAATCTTTTAATTCCGGAATGCATAAATGTGTTGATTTTGGGAAAGAGGCCGCTCTACGCACAGCCAAATACATAAAAGAAAAGGTCCAGGAAAAACAACTCAAAGCTGACAGCTAAACTTCACAGAAATTCAATTCATCGATAAGATATGCAGGATGATAAAAACCTGTCCTGTCGGGATGATATTTTACTCCCCTTCCGAAACGAGTTCTTTGGTCATAAGCCTAATTTTGCATTTATGACCCGCCCTCTGCATGTCAGGGTATCCTCTTATCGCTAAGCCTGCTGGGCTCATCGAGAAGTAAAAAACTATCGATATCCGACATCATTTCCTGATGATTGAGGCGAAGATTGCGCTGATGCCTTCTGTGCCCTTCGGCAGATGTCTCGCCCATCTGTTCGCTGGAACAGCCGGTAAGCAGAAAAACATAAATACAGAAAAGAATAGTCAATAACGTTTTACACAAGAAAGATGAGATGCTTTTCATAATTACTCCTTTCTCGGAACGTAAGTACAAAACTCTAATGTCAGATAATACTCTTTCTTTTGGCTAATCGGCCTGTTTCTACATACAAACAGATATTTAATCATTTTTCATTATAACAACTACCGCAAGCCATGTCAATCTTAATACCCTTTGCCAGGATACATTTTCAAGCTCACTTTTAACCCATACAGCCAGAAAAATCGTTTTAATCCGCCATTACAGCTATATACCTCCCCTTCAAGGCAGTTTTGCTCGCCAGTATTCGGCTTAGTCCGTCTTTCGTCCTTCGCAGTAGACAGCTACGGAGAATGGATGCCCCACTAATTCCCTATTGTTGTCTTCAATTAAGTGGAAAAACGATGTCATCAATCCAGGCAGTATCTGAATAATAAGAAGAAGAACTGTCCTTTGAGTAAACCCATTCAAAAGTCCTTATTCCTGCTGTTACTGGAAAAGAAGCAAAAGTCCACTCATGCTCACCTGACCACTGACCTTTTTCCACTCTATCGATGAAGAAAAACAGTTTGTCATAGTTTTCTTCAGAAGAAACTTTGTAGTAAAAGCTTATATCTCCATCATTACAATCGAGAAATAGTCTTAAAATACTAGATTCATTATCTTCAATCAAACCAGCCTGAGCGCTGAACCTTCCAGAATGTTGTTGTGTTGTATTGACATGCCAGTCTGCATCACCAGGAAACTCCCAATTGAAGTTACTAAAATCACCTATCTCAAAATCTTCCTTGAATTTAGAGTCGTAAGGATTGACAATAGACTCATCAGGATTTAACTCAATGTATTTTATGAAAAAGGCTCTTCCATCCAATTCATTCACAATTCCATCAGGAAGCCCCGTGCCTTCTGAACCGGCAATATCGCTTCTATATATTCCCTGTTGTCCAAAATTCTGTAAAATAAGGTCATGGTCATTTAAATCAATAATGCCGTCACCGTTAATATCTTCTATTCCTCTGTTTGTAGATAACGTAAAATAAGCATAAGCGATATTCGGTTTTTGATCTTCTAAATCTTCCAAAGGTAATTTTCTGTTGTTTTTCTTAATAATGTTTCTTATATCCCATACAGGATACTCAATATCAGGATCTAAAGAAACCTGCTGTATCGTTATTGGCTTTCCTTCAAAAGAATTAACATCAGCAATATAGAATCGCAGGTAATTCTCAGAATTTATATTTGGATCGTTTGGATCAGGATTGTAAAAGCTTAATTCAATTGATACATTGCTGTTCGGGTCATTTGTATCTGTTAGAAACGGTCTTGTATCTTTTGATAACTCATAAAAACCTATAATCTCATTTTGTAAATTCTTCCGAGGAATTAATGAAACAATTTTTGAAGAATTTTCTCCAGGAATAATATAAAAGATATCATTAGAATCTATTCCATTGAGGTTTCCTGCCTTTTCAACATAAGTTAAAAGCCCTTGGTTAGCAAGAGGGTCATTAGGGGCGGCTTGATATTGCTTTAAGAAATTCTGAATTTTAAGGGCATTTGGTTCATTAGGATCAAAACTCATCTGCATTGCAAACTCTTCAGCAGTAAGGTCATTATCGGCGTATATCGTCTTCTCGAATAGGCCATCTCCATTGGCATCTATATCGAGACAAACTCCTTCTCCGCCATTAGAAAGAGCATCCCAGTCAACCGTATATACATGATCGGTATCGGGTGATGTAGGAATGTCAGAAGCTACGAATACAACATCATTCCCATCAGCAACAGATATGATATTTAATCCATATGTACCTTTCTCTGTACCAACAACTTCGTAAGTATAGCAATCATTTGTAAAAAGGATTGTGACAATCTCGTCACTCTCACAATACATCGAATTTGGAATTTCCTCTCTTACATCGCCTTCTATAATTCCTGTGACCCTATTACTTGAATCATAGACTCGCAATTCGACAGGGCTTTCTATTTGTATTAAGTTGTCACATTCTGTCTTATAACTTATAAAATAAGAATCAAGATCTGGCAATAGTAGTTCTTTTCTTGTAACAGGCCAAAAGACCCACTGAGAATTAACAGGTGTGACTATCGAAATTCCACCATTAGGTCCTTGGTAAGTAATCATTGCTCTTTCTTCATCAAAGCGGTACGTTATGGTTAAGTCTCCAATTGGCGATTCTTTCATTCTTACATATCCAATATCATCCATTTCCAAGCAAATGGCAATATCAAAACCAATCTGTTTCGCCGCCTCTCCTACAAATGGAAGACCCGAAAGAAAACTTGCTACTTCTCCTCCAACAGAAATCCAAAAATCTTGTGTTTCTGTAAGCGTACCCTCCCTAATCAAGTCCTTAGGTGGTGTTTGCTTAGTTTCCAGCTTGTGAGCGAGCACAATCGCTTCATTAATCAAGGAAAGTAGCGGATCTTCTGGATTTAGCTTCAATTTCTCTGCAGTTAATATTTGTTTCACGATACAACCAAGCTCTTTACAACTGTCTAAACTTAAGTTTGCTGTTTCGTATTTATAATCGATAGGAGATCCAATTATCGTCTCATATACATTAATACGTTTCGCTCTATCATTGTCAGTAAGACCTATGTCTAAGTCCAATTGTGTAATCCAATCCCCCTTTTCCGTACGGTACGTGCAAAAGAAGTAATAAGTTCCGCTTTTTTATGGTCTTTTCAAATCACCGTCTTGGACAAGTGGCATGACCCCCAAAAACTGTACCATTATTAATTAGAGAGTATCCGATAAT
>CAZFOQ010000023.1:0-31085 GCA_964520535.1 uncultured Pirellulales bacterium
AGCACAGAACCGAAGGCGTCCTGGATGAAGAAGAGCAGGAAATGATTGAAAACGTTTTGGAGCTAAGCAGCAGCACGGCTGATGAGATTATGACTCCTCGCACAGACATTATAGCTGTTGAGGTTAATTCTAATTTGCAAAAAGTCCTGGATACGATTAATGAGGCCGGTCATACCCGCGTGCCGGTTTATGAGAAAAATATTGATAATATCGTTGGTCTTATATACGCCAAGGACCTGCTGCCCGAGATCGGAAAAAATCCGGCAGATTTCAAACTCAGCGATAAGATCAGGAATGCATATTTTGTGCCCGAAACAAAACCTCTAAGAACTTTGCTCCATGAGTTTCAAAACCAGAAATTGCATATCGCTGTTGTGCTCGATGAATATGGCGGAACGGCGGGTATTGTGACCCTGGAAGACATTCTCGAAGAGCTTGTCGGCGAAATAACAGATGAATACGAAGAAACGCCGCCCGAACCGATAAAGAAAATCAATCAGGATACTATCGAAGCCGATGCAAGAACATCCGTTGACGACCTCAATGACGAGTTCGAACTGGACCTGCCTGAAGACGAGGACTATGAAACCATCGGCGGTTTTGTCTTCTCCCGGCTGGGATATATTCCAAAAACCGGAGAAAGTTTCGACTACGAAAATCTTAAATTCACTATCGCTTCGGCGGAAACCAGAAAAATCAAACGCATCAAAATCCAAAAGGTCACCGAACAATAGCTATGCTGACCAAAGACCAGGCTATCTGCATACGCGCCGTCGATTATTCCGAAACATCCCAGATAGTGACATTTTTCACCAGAGCAACCGGCAAAATCAGTGCTATCGCCAAAGGCTCGAAACGTCCCAAATCGGCATTCGACGGACCCATTGAAATATTTTCGCATGGAAAGATAGTTTTTTCCGATTCGAACAAAGAAAAACTCGCCACACTGACCGAGTTCGAATCCGCCTCCGGCACACGAGGCTTCACCGGCCTGAGTCACGACCTTTTCGTGTTCAACTGTTGTTTTTTCGCCGCCGAACTGCTTAATAAGCTGACGCATGATTACGATCCACATCCGGAACTTTTTGACAGTTTCCTTCAGTTCCTGCAGAACGCGAATGAAAAAGAAAGCAAACTCCATATCCTGCCGTTATTGGTCCTGTTCCAATTAACCCTGCTCAAGGAAGTTGGCCTTCAGCCGGTTCTGGATTCTTGTGTCAATTGCAAAACGAGCCACGAGTCACGGGCCACGAGCCACGAGTTTTATTTCAGCAGCTCAGCAAACGGCATTATTTGCAGAGATTGTGAGACAAGCTTCCCGGATAAGATTCGGTTATCACAGCCGGCAGCGAATTGTCTGAGCAATTTGAAACTAATCGCCGAAGCGAAGGAAAAAACACTGAACGAAATCGAGAGAGTTTTAATCCACCATTTCACCGAGCTTCTCGGCCACCGGCCAAAAATGGCAAAACATATCCTGAAATCCTGAACCTCCATCCGTCATCCTGAACGAAACAAAGCGAAGTGAAGGATCTGGCCTACGTACGATATTTTTCGCATCCAAGAAACCTAACCACTCAATCGTTTATTAACATCCATCGTTTCTACAGCCTTTATACGTAAAGCGCGTAGCTCTGCCACAGGTACGCGCTTTACGTACGAGCCTTTTCTTATGGTTGATTGTGTGTAATGGACAAGTATAGTGAACTACAACTGCAACGCCTTGGGAATATATCCGAACTTGTCTTACCCGTTTTGAGCATTAAGACTTCGTTTATTAGTGCTTGTTTCGGATTTCGATATTCGAATTTCTGATTTCCGCAGATACGGTTTCATTTCATTCCTCTGCGGCCTCCCACCACAATTTCGGATAGTCCTGCCCTTCGAGTTTTTTTAGATGCTTGTCAATTGTTGGGCTTTGACGGATTGGTAGAATTTAGGTATATTGTCTACATATTCCGAAATGTGAACGACAAAATTTGTGCGGTTTTTGGTAATGTAAATATCGCAGGAGTAAACCATGCTAAAAGAGTTGAGCCTCGAGGGCTTTAAATCTTGGGAAGGAACAAAAAGTATGCGTTTGGGCCCTATAACGGGGCTTTTTGGGGCCAATAGTTCGGGAAAGACAAGTATACTCCAGTTTCTTCTGATGTTAAAGCAAACAGCAGAGTCGCCTGATCGTACGCAGATGTTTGACTTTGGCAATGAAAGAAGTCTAGTTTCTCTTGGTAGTTTCGAGGATGTCCTTAGAAGCCATATAGAAACAGAAGTCAAGACTTATAAGGGTAAACCTAGGCTTCGAAAAGGTAGAGTAGTGACTCATAAGATTAAATTATTTTATCCATTAAGGTGGATATTACGATGGGGCCTTCCCTCAGCTTTGGAAATATCAGATCCCTCTAAACAAAAGCATGTTGTTTTATTTTCAGACAAAGAGATGGGGATTCAAGGTGAGATTCAACATATAGCCAGGCGCATGTTTCGAGTAACAGAAACAAAATATTTATTTTCTGGTCATGAGTTTGGAATGCGTTTAAAACCAAAATCTTCTAGAGAATACAATTTATTTTCGGAACCAGATGATTTTAAGTTTGTTCATAGACTTGGTAGAGCATGGGGACTACCTGCTCCTATAAAATGCTATGGATTTCCAGATCAAGTTCGAGCTTATTATCAGAATGCGGGCTTCCTTTCGGATCTTGAGTTAGAATATGAAAATATGCTTAGTCGTATGTACTATCTTGGGCCATTACGCCAATACCCACAACGTGACTATACTTGGGCAGGAGGAGAACCCGCTGATATGGGACGACATGGTGAAAAAGCTGTTGAGGCTTTGCTTGCGTCATCTAAACGGAAGGAGATACCGAGGGGAAAGGGCAAGCCAAGGTTTTCGGTTGAAGAATATGTTGCTTATTGGCTAAAAAAGTTAGGTCTAATTTTCCAATTTAATGTAAAGCGAATTTCTAGCAAAAGTAATCTTTACCAAGTTTTGATTAAAAAAAGTCTTAAAGCCCAGCCTGTTAAAATAACCGATGTTGGTTTTGGCGTTTCTCAGATATTGCCTGTGTTGGTTATTTGCTATTATGTTCCTGAAGGCTCAACAGTTATACTTGAGCATCCGGAGATACATTTGCACCCATCAGCACAAAGTGGTCTTGCCGATGTCTTTATTGATGCAGTAAAAACTCGAAAAATCCAAATTATCATAGAAAGTCATAGCGAACATCTTTTGAAACGATTGCAACGTCGAATCGCGGAGGAAAAGTTATCAAGAGATGATACGGCTTTATACTTCTGTAATATAGATAATGGAATTTCACACTTAACCAACCTCGAGTTAGATATATTTGGAAATATTGTTAATTGGCCAAAAGATTTCTTTGGTGATAGCTTTGGAGAAATGGCTGCAACTACCGCGGCGATAATGAACCGCAAAAGAGAACAACAGGGATGAATACGTTAGTTGTTGATACAAATGTGGCTGTAGTAGCTAACGACAAAGCTAACCACGTGAGTGATGAAGCATGTATAAATGCTTGTAAAGAAACTCTGATTAAGATTATTGACAAGAAGAATAAAGTGGCTATGGATGACGGGTATAGAATTCTCGATGAATACATAAAAAATTTATCCTTTTCGGGTCAACCCGGAGTTGGCGATGCGTTTTTTCGGTGGATATATGAGCACCAAGCATGTACTGAATATGTTGAGCAGGTACACATAACATCTCGAGATGGAGACGATTTCGAAGAATTTCCAAACGATAGCGATTTGAAGGGGTTTGATTCTAGCGACCGGAAGTTTGTTGCTGTTGCATTAGCAAGTCCGCTTAATCCTACAATACTTAATGCGTCGGATACTGACTGGTGGATATATCGTAAAGCACTTGAAAGATGTGGTTGTAATATTAAGTTCTTATGCCCACATCTTATGTTATGAAGATTTCAAACTTTTTTTACAAATTTGTTTGGTCGCTCGCTGTAATTTTTAACCTTCCCTGCGACGTAGTAAAATCAGTAATGATTTTTCTTCCTATTTCTCTTCCGGCTCGAAGAGTTCAGACTGGTTGGATGTTTTTTTCTTTTTGTGATGTTTGAGGCCTAAGTGCTGGCAGGCCTGTTGGGTGACTTCCCTGCCGCGTTTGGTTCTCCGCAGGAATCCGATTTGCAACAGATACGGCTCAACGACATCTTCCAGTGTGTCTCTCTCTTCGCCTAAAGTGGCGGCAATGGCTTCGATTCCCGCCGGTCCGCCGTCATAGACATCGACCAAAGCACGCAAAACGGCCCTGTCCAATTCATCCAGACCCAGCGGATCGATTCGCTCCATCTTAAGCGAACTTTCGACAATGGTTGTGCTCAAAACGCCGGTCCCTTTGACCTGTGCATAGTCACGCACTCGCTTGAGCAATCGATTCGCCACTCTCGGCGTCCCTCGGGAGCAGGCCGCAATTAATTCGAGCGTGCCGTCTTCGCAATGCAAATCGAGCAATTTCGCCGAGCGGATTAAAATCTCGGTCAAATCGTCGCTGCTGTAAAAATCCAGATGATACAACATGCCGAACCTGCTGCGAAGCGGCGCGCTGAGCAGTCCCGCCCGTGTCGTTGCGCCGATCAGGGTAAAATGCTTGAGCGGGAAATTGATGGTCTTTGCATGCAGGCCACTATCCACTGTAAAATCTACCTTGAAATCTTCCATTGCCGGATAGATAAACTCTTCGACCGGCGTGCTGAGCCGGTGAATCTCATCAATAAAAAGGACATCGCCGGTATTGACATTGCTCAAGAGGCCCATGATGTCACCGGCCTTGGCCAGGGCCGGTCCCGAGGAGCATCGAATCTTAGCGGCCATTTCATTTGCCACCACATTAGCCAGGGTCGTTTTGCCCAGACCGGGCGGGCCGTAGAACAGAATGTGCTCCAGGGGTTCTGATCTCTGCCGGGCCGCTTCAATGGCGATTGAAAGTTTTTCCCTGACGTTGTGCTGCCCCACGCACTCGGCCAAAAATTTCGGCCGAAGCGAGACGTTAAAACTTTCTTCCTGCTCGTTCAAAGATTGACCGCTTATGATTCTGCCTATTGCCATAACTTAACAACTTAAAAATCCGAAATTCTAAATCCTAAATACTAAACAAATTCGAATGAATAAATTTTAAAATCCAAAACGTTTTGAACTTTCGTATTTTGAACATTTGATATTGTTTAGAATTTCGAGTTTAGTGCTTAGGATTTATTTATCTCCTTTTTATACTTCAACTCCTTGCTTCAATCGATATACCAGCGGTACGAGCGCCTCGGCGGAAGTTATATCGGGATGCCGTTGGCGAGCCAGCTCAATCATTTCCATCGCTTCGGCCCTTTTTTCGCCCCAGGCAATTAGAATTTCGAGCGCTTCAATCTGGAACGGCTTAAATCCGATCTCTGATGGCCTGCCTGGTTCGGCTCCGACTGCGAAGCTTTGCAATTTGCCGCGAAGTTCGGCGATAATTTGCTGAGCCATTCTTCTGCCTACGGCTGGAAGTGACATCAGCGTCTTGTCGTCACCATTTTCTATCGCTGTTGCGATAGTGGCTATCGGAATGCTCAATGACCGCAGTCCTTTTTTTATTCCAATTCCCTTGACGCTTACATATTTAGTGAAAAAATCTCTCTCACCGGCATTTAAGAAACCAATCATTCTCGGGATGAGATTACCGCCGCCCGGCGTGCCTTCGTAATACTCCATAGTACAAAGGGTAATATCCGAACCGACCCTGCCGGACAGCGCAGATACACAGTAGCTGGCCAACATTACTTCATAGCCGACCTCACCGACCTGTACGAGGCACGAGTCGGAATCAAGTTTGAGAAGTTTTCCTTCAATCTTAGCTATCATAATTTATCTTATTTATTCCAAATTTGCTCAACCTGTGGTAAAACCACAGGCTAAATATGCACTGTTTTAACGTCCGGAATTTTTGCCGAATTCGCACAGCACAGCGCCGCCGCAATCGCATCGGCGACATCATGCGGCTCTGGCAGCTTGGGCAAAAATAAAATCGTTTGTATCGTTCTTTGAACCTGCTCCTTGGACGCCCTGCCGTTGCCTGTAATTGATTTCTTTATACGCGTCGCACTGAAGCTTCTGACCTCAATCGCCGCTTCGGCACATTTTTGCAGTATAACACCTCTGGCGTGTCCCATCAATATCGCCGTTCTCGGATGGGCATAGTGCGAGTACAATTCTTCCACTGCCACAACGTCAGGCTTGAAACTATTGAGAACTTCACCTGCATCCTCGGCTATTCTATTCAACCTTTGCGCGAGCACCAGGTCATTAGGCGTACAAAAGATACCTGCTTCAATCAGTTTCTCACCACCCTCGTCTGCCTCCAAACAGGCGTATCCGCAGACCTGCAAACCCGGATCTATGCCGAGTATCCTCATTTTTTCCTCCAAATTGTTACATTCACTTCGTCACTCACAACGATGTCAGAATGTACCAAAATATTACGTATCTTATCAGCAGTTTTGAAATCTTTTTGTTTGCGGGCATCGTTCCGCTGCTCAATCAAAAAATTCACAAGCTTGTCAATTAATTCATTATCAGCAGCTCCGGCCTGGGGATATTCGTCTTTGACTATGCCGAGGCAATCACCGCCCAATTTACGGAATAAATCATCAACCTCACTGAGAGTTCGTTTGGTTGTATCGCTATCCTCGAGAAGTTTCTGACCTAATCGAACAAGCTCAAACATAACCGACAGCGCAATAGAGGTATTCAAATCATCATTCATTGCCGTTTCGAATTTTTCCCTCAACTGATTTAGCTGCTCTGTCACCTTGCTGTCAGTCTTCTCTTCCGAAACCGAGATCGAGCTTATTCTTTTTCGTACCGCCTGTACCGTCTCGGTTATTTTATTGTAACCGCTCTGGGCGGCAAACAGGGCTGCATCTGAAAAGTCCAGCGGGCTCCTGTAATGGCTGTTCAAAATCAACTGCCTTATCGCCAGCGGATCATAGCCTTTTGTCAATCTTTCATGCGCACCGGAAAAAGCTTGTTTCAATGTAATAGAATTATTCAGACTCTTGCCCATTTTCTGCCCGTCGACAGTAATCATATTATGGTGCACCCAGTATCGAACGAACTTGACGCCGTTGGCAGCCTCGGACTGGGCAATTTCGCACTCATGATGCGGGAACTGATTTTCCAGCCCTCCGCCATGAATATCGATCGTCTTGCCGAGATATTTCATGCTCATTACCGAGCATTCCAGATGCCAGCCTGGATAGCCCATACCCCACGGGCTGGGCCATTGCATGATATGGTTCGGCTCTGCTTTCTTCCAAAGCGCGAAATCAACCGGATTCTTTTTGTCCGGCGAAACCTCAACGCGGGCACCGGCTATCATTTCCTCGATATTTCTGCCGGACAGTTTGCCGTAATCCTCGAACCTGGACACATCGAAATACACCGAGCCGTTGACCTCGTAAGCATAGTCTTTTTCCAGAAGCGTTTTGACAAGATCGATCTGCTCGGTGATATGACCGCTGGCCCGCGGACTGATATCAGGCCGAATACAATTCAACCTATCCATATCCTCAAAGTAACTGCGGGTATAGTATTCCGCCAGGGCCATGGGATGCTTCTTTTCTTTTTTGGCAGCCTCGGCAATTTTATCTTCACCTTCATCGGCATCATCGGTTAAATGACCAACGTCGGTTATATTCTGGACATAGGTGACACTATATCCAAGATAGCGTAAGTATCTGACCAGAATATCAAAACTCACATAGCTTTTCGCATGTCCCAGGTGTGCTTGATCGTAGACCGTCGGCCCACAGACATATATCCCGACCTTGCCTTTTTCCAAAGGCTTGAATTCCTCTTTTCCTCTGGTAAGACTGTTATAAAGCTGTAAACTCATTCAATTGCCTTTAATATATTTTTTATAAAGTTCTTCTTCTTTTCTTTCTCAAAAGCGTTATGGCCGTTGCGGCGATTGCCTGACCGGCCCCGATATCGCCGAGTCCCTCGTTAGTCTTGGCCTTGACATTCACCGCCGTAAAATCAATGCCTAAAAGCCCGGCAACAGCCCTTTTCATCTGGCCTTTGGCCAAACCGAGCTTCGGCTCTTCCGCATGAATAATCAAATCGACATTAATCACTTCCCATTTTTTTTCTTCGAGCCGTTCTTTTACAATAAACAAAAGCTCTTTACTGTCTGTGCCTTTCCACTTGTCGTCGGTATCGGGAAATAATGTCCCTATATCGCCCATACCGGAAGCTCCAAGCAGCGAATCGATAACAGCGTGCAGGCCCACATCACCATCGCTGTGACCGGCCAAGCCGGCCGGGTATGGCACATATACCCCGCAGAGCATAAGCTTCCTGTCCTCGACCAGTCTGTGGATATCTGTGCCGATGCCGATTCTAAACTCAGCTTCACGCTCGTCAATCACAATATCCCCTTTGTGCTTGGAATATCCGTTCCGAGAATGCCGACAGCCGTACCCAATGACTTACCCAGTCCCTTGAAAATCGCCTCAGCGACATGGTGGCTGTTTGTTCCGTATGGCACGTTTATATGCAGGTTAAACCTGCCGTTATTTGAGAAACTGCGTAACATTTCTTCCAGGCACTCGACGTCAAAGTCACCGATTTTATCCGTTCGGTATTCGACGTTATATACGCAGTTTGCTCTTCCAGATAAATCGACCGAGACATTCGCCAACGCATCCTCCATCGGTACGGAACTATGGCCATATCGGGCGATGCCCTTCTTATCGCCGAGAGCCTTGAGCAGAGATTCGCCAAGACATATTGCGATGTCTTCAATAGTATGGTGAGCATCAACTTCCAGGTCACCGGTAGCCTTGACCACGAGATCTATCTTGCTGTGCTTGCTAAGGTGCGTGAGCATGTGGTCCAGAAAACCAATGCCGGTATCAATTTCATACTTTCCGATGCCGTCGAGATTCAGTTCTACACTGACATCGGTCTCTTTTGTTTGTCTGTGTATCTTCGCGGTCCTGCTATCCATAACAATGTCCTTTTTATAATTGCAACGGCTCAGTCGCCAAAATGTCTTTCAAAGCGACTAACAATTTGTCATCCTGCTCAGGTGTCCCTACCGTGATTCTGAGTTTATCTTCGAGCCTTGGATAGGCAAAATATCTCACATAGATATTTCGCCTGGTTAGCTGTTCATAGACTTCGGCTGCCCTGCCGTTCCTATACTGTACCAGTACGAAATTACTAAAGCTATCAGGAACATCGAAGTCCATATTCCTTAATTTATCCACCAGTCTTGCTCGTTCGGCTTTGATTTTTTGGACGTTCTCTTTGAAATACTTTTGGTCTTTTATCGCCGCCGTAGCGACGACAATCGCGACCGCATCAACGTTGTAGGAATCCTTAACCTTCATCAGACCTGCTATCATCTCAGGCTGGGCAATAGCATAGCCAAACCGCAGCCCTGCAAGTGAATAACCTTTGCTCATCGACCTCAGCAGAATCATATTGTCAAAGTCTTTCACTAATGCCGTGCAATCGTTTTCGGCGAAGTCTACATACGCCTCATCGACCAACAATACGCCGCTGATCTCATCGGCCAGAGAAGCTATCTCATCGGTGCTGATAAAAGTGCCGGTCGGGGCGTTCGGATTGCAGACAATTGTTAACGCCGCACTTGTGCCGGTTATTTTGGCCGGCAGATTAAATTCAGTATCAAAAGGAATTTCCATTGCCTTGCAGTTTTGCAGATTAGCCAACACCGGATACAAAGAATACGTTGGAACAGGATAAGCAACAGGCCGATTTTCGTCACAAAACGCCTGAAAAGCTATCCGCAGCAAATCGTCTCCGCCGTTGCAGCACATGATAAAGCCCGGCTCGACTTCATTAATTTCCGCCGCCGCTTTGCGAAATTGGCTGCCCACCGGGTCGGGATATCGGCGGAGCTGCTCGGCATTGATTTCCGCCAGCACCTTTAATACCTTTGGCGAAGGCGGATAGGGATTTTCATTGGTATTGAGCTTAATCACCTCCGTTTGAGACGGCTGAAATCCCGGCTCATAACCTTTGACCTTTTCAATATTCTCTCTGAAATATCCCATTATTTGCTCATATTTCGTATTGCGCGATGCGTTTTGCGTTCAATCCGTTTTAGCCCCGCGTTTGACGTGGGGTTATTTTTTAAGATTATACGGATATTCGCACAGAAGTGAAAGAGAAGATTTTGCAATTTTGCCCGTCATTGCGAGGAGCAACGCGACGTGGCAATCTCAAAACCCGCAGTGTAAAACTGCGGGCTAAACGATTTAGCCCGTGAGATACGCCATTTATATAGTTTAATGTGTTTTTAGTTATAGTTATCTCATGGGCTGAATCCCCAACAAGTCTATATTGCGCTTTGAAGGCACATTTTTTCTCTTGCCCACCCGCCTGCCGCAGGATATATTCGGCTTTGCGACGTATTCCCTGATTTTCGAGCCTGCCGTAAAGGCTCTTCGGCGTGTCCGCCCTTTGCGGCACACCAACGGGGACAGAGACTGTAGGTTCGGGTCTCAGAGAAGACTGGAGTTTTATGCGGAAACAATATAAACATTGTTGGGCAATGCGGAAGTAAGGTCATATATGAGTTGGGAAGAGATTATAACAAGCATCATCCTACAAGTAGTCAGTTTACTCGCGACGGTTATAGCTGCAGGGACGGCAATCTGGGGCATTTGTGCTTGGCGGCGAGAGTATACAGGAAAACGGCGAATCGATCTAGCGGAGGAGATTCTTGCGCTCGTTTACGAGGCTCGAGATGTTCTGGCTTCAGTTAGGTCCCCACTGGGTCAAGAAAATAAAGGGCAAACTTGTCCAGGGGCACCTGATGCGACAGACAAAGAAAAAGCAATGCTATGTGCGGCGTACATCCCAATTGAAAGATGTAGTTCTCGCCAAGAGATTTTTGCCCGCATCCGTTCCTTGCGATATCGTTTCATGGCACAACACGGCAAGGATGCAGGGCAGCCATTTGAAGAACTTGATTTGGTTAGACGTAGTTTGTCATTACCTTTCTACAGTATGAAAATCCGCTTAAGAGATTTACAGCGAAAGAAAAGCACAACTGATTCCAAGGAGTATGACAAAAAACTTGAAGAACTCTGGGAAGATTGGAATAGAACTAAAGACAAGGATGAATTCAACGAGGAAGGTGAAGATCTCATCCTTAGAGAATGCGATGCTGTCATTGACAAATTTGAAACACTATGTCGTCAAGCAATAGGCTTACAAGAATGATTTTATTCTATGCATTGTTTATTAACATAAATTAAATGTTGGCCCAACATTGGGGGTTCAGCTGACTCGCTACGCTCGCCGCTGACCCCACGCGTTAGGCTACGATGAAAAAGGAGACATACAAAATGCCTCAGAATAGAGAAAGCGGAGCAAGGGCAAATGAATATGGCAGAGAATGCGCTAAAAAAATAGCGGGAAAAATTGGCGCTAAGTCCATAAGCAAAACAAGCAACGAATTTGAACTGCAAGGCAGAAAAATCACTATACGTTGTGCAAAGCATTCGACTAACGATCTTGGCGTCACTTATAAAATGTTGGAAAGGATAGACGCCATATTTGCTGCACTTGAGCAAGAAAATGGTAAGTATGATATCTATGAGATAAGCCCAAGCATGTTTGAGAAGAAAATGAGGGAAACAAAAAGCAAGGGAGCCGCCGCAGGGAAAGTAGGTTTGGTGAGAAAATCAGTATTCGTCAACGAAGGTGAATTTATCTATTCGGTAAAAATATGATGAAAGTATAGAATGATTAGTGCCGTTTACTATTTTTAGGCTTCGTTCACCTGTGGCGGGGCCATGAGCAGTAGGTCGTTAAAAGAAGAAAAAGCAGGCTTTAAATTGTAAATAGATTCGTATAGCGTATGGCGTATAGCGTATATCGAGAATCATGCAACAGACTGTAAATAAACAAAAGCAAAAGAACTGAATAAGGGAACAGAAATATGTAAACGTCCCTAAATAAAATTCCGGTTTTCTTTTAAGGAGCAAAACAAGTGTATGAAGATAAAATTGAAACCCCGGATAATAATCAAAAAATTTGGCGATATATGGATTTTTCAAAATATGTCGATATGCTAACCACAAACACATTATACTTTACTAGGGCAGATAAACTCGAAGACCCATACGATTGCAGTTGGATGCTATTTTTGGGTGAGTCACAAAAGCAATTATCATCAGAATATCCACAAATTAAAGAACGAACGCGTCAGGTTAATACTTTTGAGCGGCTTTTTGTGTATTTGAATTGCTGGCATATGAATGACGTTGAATCGGTCGCTTTGTGGAAGTTATACTCTGAAAACAAATATGAGACAATCGCAATACAAACTACTTTCGGAAAGCTCAAATCCGAAATCGAGAATAAATGGTCAAGGGATGGAGGCCCTCGTATAGCAAAGGTAAAATATGATCTTGAGGATGCAGGGGAACCGATTGGAAATCCTCCTGAGGGCAGATTGTTTTCATCCTTGAGTCGAGCGAACATTATTTATAAGCGACCATCATTTAAACATGAAGAAGAACTGCGGGCATTCATCTACCAAGGATTTGATAAAGAGATAAAAGAAATGGGGCTACGAAATGAAGCACATCTGGAAAAACTAATGGAGGAGCGCCCTGAATATATCCGTATACCAATAGACCCAGCCAAGTTGATTGAAAAGGTTTATGTCAGCCCTCTTGCCAAAGATTTGTTTGTGGAGTTAGTTAAAAATATTTCCGGTGAACTGAAAGATAGAGTTCTAAGGTCCGACCTATATGAGCTTTATTAAAAAGAAAGTACTAGGGACAGCGGGGCAATTAAAGGAGTACGCCTGCCCCATAGGGTCATAAGACGGGGGAAAAAACGATAGATGATAGACGAGGGAGGAGAGAGGCTGGCAGCTAATCGTAGAAGCCGAATTCGTAGGCGGCGGCGTAGAGGGCGACTATATTTTCCGGCGGGACGCCGACCTGGATGTTATGCACATTATTGAAGACGTAACCGCCTGACGGCTTAAAAATCTCAACGTTCCTGCGTATATGCGAGATTTTTTATTTTTGGCAATAGTCAATCAGGCGGGCTATTTCGCTTCGAAGGTCCTTTCGGTGGACAATCATGTCCACGAAGCCGTGCTCCAACATGAACTCAGCAGTCTGAAATCCTTCCGGCAATTCCACCTTTATAGTCTCGGCAATCGTGCGTGGTCCTGCAAAGCCGATAAGCGCCCCCGGCTCAGCTATTAAGCAATCACCCAACATGGCAAAGCTTGCCGTAACTCCACCGGTCGTTGGGTCGGTCAGTACCGAGATGAAAAGGCCGTCGGCCTCATCAAATTTAGCCAATGCCGCAGAAGTCTTTGCCATCTGGCCCAATGATACGACACCCTCGTGCATTCTCGCTCCGCCGGAGCAGCAAACCGCCACTAAAGGCAATTCCTCCTCAATCGCCATATCAACCGCCACACATAGCTTCTCACCAACCACGGACCCCATAGAGCCCATCAGGAAGTTTGGTTCCATTACCGCTAAAGATACAGGCCTGCCTTTGATAAAGGCCTTGCCTATCAGCATTGCCTCCTTTGTGCCCGATTTTTTCTCATCGTCTTTGAGGCGCTTCTTATAAGTAGTCCCTCGGAATTTAAATCCAAGGTGGTCTTCAGACTGCAGATCGCTGAGAATTTGTTGAAAAGAATCTTCATCAACCAGATATTCGATTCGAGTGGCAGCATCGATACGGAAGTGATGATTGCATTCCGGACAGACGTTAAGGTTCTTTTCGACCGAGCTTTTATAGAGCATATGCTCGCAGCCCGGACAGCCCACCCACAAGCCCTCGGGCATTTCCTTACGTGGCTTCAAGGAAAAACCGTTCCACTTTGATTTGGTTTGTTTTGCCATATTAACCTATAATTAGCCCCCCGCTCTTGTCTTCAACAAGAAGACGCGGGGGTATTCATCAAGAACATTTTACTTAGTCGGATATTCTACCAGATGTTCGCCGATTTTGGTAGAAAAATCACCTACAAGCTTCTCTAATGGCGTTTATAGCGGCAATTCGGTCGGTTTGTCCGAATATCGCATTTCCAGCAACGAGGGTATCAGCACCGTAGGAAACGACGATTGGTGCAGTTTCCGTATCGATTCCGCCATCGACTTCAATCCGGATATCCGGGCCGACAATTTTTCTGATTTGAGCGATTTTTTTCGCCGCTTCCGGCATAAATTCCTGCCCGCCAAAGCCCGGATGAACCGTCATAACAAGAACCATATCACAAAGCGGTGCGACATTCTTAATTGCCTCAACCGGCGTTTCCGGATTAAGGCATATTCCCGCCGTGCAGCCGAGCTTGTGCAATTGATCAATCAGCCTGGGTGGATCCTCGGCCACTTCAATATGAAACGTGATATGATTCGCCCCGGCCTCGACAAAGCGTTCGGCATATCTTTCAGGCTCACTGATCATCAAATGGGCGTCGAAAACCAGCTTGCTCACCTTGCGAAGCTTGGCAATGACCGGCGGGCCAATTGTAATATTCGGAACGAAGTGACCGTCCATAACATCCAGATGCACTACCCGAACACCAGTTGAAGTAATTACCCCTAACTCGTCGGCTAACCTGGCAAAATCGGCACTCAAGACCGAAGGTACAATCTCAATTGTCCCTGCTTTGGGTAATCGCATACTGTTTGATGTAATATATTGGTCACCGATAAAACCGGCAGCTCCGTAACGCAATCGTTATTTTTCATCGAGGATTTCAAGACAGGCAAATTTTTTGCCTTCGAGAAATTCCAGTGAAGCGCCCCCGCCGGTAGAAATATGGCTTATCCTATCTTCCAGACCAAGCATATTCACAGCACTGGCGCTGTCACCGCCGCCGATGATACTCGTTGCTTTTTTATCCGTTGCCTCGGCCACGGCCAAAGCCACCTTTTTGGTTCCCTCGTCAAAAGGCGGGATTTCAAAGACACCCATCGGCCCATTCCAAACGATGGTCTTGGCATCAGCAATCTTTTCTGCATAGGTCTGTGCTGCAATCGGCCCTATATCAACAGCTTGAAAGCCCGGGTTAATGTCACCTACGGCGGTGCGATATTGTGCGCCCGGCTTCAGCTCTCGAACCACATGGTGATCTACCGGCAAAACGACCTCACAGTCTGCATCGGCGGCCTGTTTCAGCAATTTCTGACCCTCATCAATAAAGTCATTCTCGCACAGGCTCTTACCTATGCTTTTACCGTTGCCCTTGAGGAACGTATATGCCATGGCGCCACCGATGATGATACGATCGACCTTGCCAATCAGATTCTCAATCACACCGATCTTGTCCGAGACTTTCACACCGCCAAGTATTGCAACGAAAGGCTTGCCGGGATTTCTCAGGGCCCGGCCCAGAAACTTCAGCTCCTTTTCAATTAAAAAACCAATGACCCTGGGTTTTCCTTCCATCATCAATGGAACCGTGTACATCGAGGCATTGTCCCGGTGAGCCGTTCCAAAGGCGTCATCAACGTAAATATCCGCCATATCGGCCAGCTCTTTTGCGAAGTCATCCTTGGCCTGACGCAATTGCGCATCTTCCTTTGCCGCCTTGTCTTTGATGGTCTCCTCTTTATGAAAACGCAGATTCTCAAGAAGCATACAGTCGCCGGGTTTGAGGGCCTGTGCTTTTGCCTTAGTCTGGGGCCCGATACAATCGTCAGCGAAAATTACTTCCCGGTCTAATAACTCAGACAATCTCCCGGCTACCGGGACCAAAGACATCTTTTCGTTCTTTTGGCCCTTAGGTCTGCCGAGGTGACTCATTAAAATCAGCGCACCACCACCTTCCAATATCTTCTTTATTGTCGGTAACGCCTTAACAATTCGGTCATCACTGGTAATGTTACAGTCATCGTCCAGCGGCACATTAAAATCGCACCTCATCAGAACCTTCTTGCCCTTCACATCAATATCAGCGACTGTCTTTTTAGCCATTTTCTGTTCAACCTCTAAAACTTCAATGTCGTTCCCTCGGAAGCTCATATTAAAATTCATTCCATATTTACTACTGCATATGAATTACATCTTTGCCATTTTTTCCATAATATCGACACTGCGGTTTGAATAGCCCCACTCGTTGTCATACCAACTGACGACCTTGATGGTCCTGCCGATAACTATTGTGCACAGAGAATCGAAGATACTCGAAGCCGGATTGTTTACAATATCACTGCTGACGATCGGCTCATCACAATAGACCAGGATGCCCTTCATCGGGCCTTCGGCCGCTGCTTTCAACGCTTTGTTCACACTATCAACGGTAACGTCTTTTTTCACATTAACTACAAGGTCAACGATACTGCCAACGGGGATAGGCACCCGAACAGCGAAACCATCGAGTTTGCCGTCAAGTTCCGGAATAACCTTGCCAATGGCTTTTGCCGCACCAGTGGAGGTGGGAATAATATTCGCCGCAGCGGCACGTGCTCGACGCAGGTCCGAGTGGATCATATCAGCTACTTTCTGGTCGTTGGTATAAGCATGGATCGTAGTCATTACGCCCTGCTCAATCCCAAAGGCATCGTTGAGGGTCTTGGCCAAAGGAGCGAGGCAGTTGGTCGTACAGCTTGCGTTTGAGACACATTTGACCTGACCGGTCAGCTTGTCATCGTTAACGCCCAAAACGATTGTCGCGTCGATATCGTCCTTTGCCGGGACGCTCAACATAACTTTCTCGGCACCGGCTTTAAGATGATCGGCATATCCACCCTTCGGGGATTCGGCTTTGCGAAAGATTCCCGTCGATTCCAAAACGACCTTAACGCCCATCTCCTTCCAGGGCAGCTCGGCAGGATTCCTGACAGCCAGAACTTTGACGGACTTGCCGTTGATGACCAGCTCGCCGTCACCTGCTGTTACGGTCCCACCCCATTTGCCCATGACCGTATCATATTTAAATAAATGGGCCAGACTTTTAGCATCCGCGAGATCATTTATAGCGACCAGCTCCAAATCGCCTTTTCTCTCGAAAATAATTCTTGCAACAGCTCTGCCGATCCGGCCGAAACCGTTAATTGCCACCTTTGTTGCCATTTAAATCTCCTTTATAATACTGTAAATAAGACTGTTTCCTGATTTTGGTACCCGCTGTTCTTTACTACGGGATAAACAAGTTTGCTACTTTATGTATAACCCGCCCCGCTGTCAAGAACTTATTCAAGCAGTTTTAGAGCATTAAGGCTATCTTGTGAAGATCATTTTTCAGCAGGTGAAAGAGCTATCCAAAACAGTTAGACATAAATAGAATAAATAATTTTAGAAAATAAATCTTGACGTATGACGTTATGCGTTATATAATTTAATTAGTTTATGATTAAGACCTTTAAGTGTAAAGAAACGCAAAAGATATTCCACCGGCAATATTCCAGGAAGCTGCCTTCTGATATTCAAAAGGTAGCTTTTAGAAAACTACGTATGATCAACCGCAGTTATAAATTAAGGGATTTGAAAGTTCCACCAGCTAACAGGTTAGAAGTGTTAACCGGCAAAAGAAAAGGGCAATACAGCATTCGTATCAATAACCAATGGCGGATTTGCTTTAGATGGATAGATAATAATGCCCTTGACGTAGAAATTACAGATTATCATTGAGGTACGAAAATGAGAAATAATAAAATACCTCCATTGCACCCTGGCGAAGTTCTTTTTGAAGAATTCTTAAAGCCTCTGAATATAAGCCAAAATCAGCTTGGTAGAGACTTAGGAGTGTCCGCCCGAAGAATAAACGAGATTATCCATGGTAAAAGGAGCGTAACAGCGGATACGGCCCTCCGCCTAGCCCGCTATTTCGGTAATTCGCCGCAATTCTGGCTGGGCCTTCAGGTGGATTACGATTTGGACGTGGAGACAGACAGGCTTTCAAATAGAATAGAACAGGAAGTGAAAAAATTAGCAAGTGCCTAACAAAGATATGTTATAATCCTTCAACTGAAAGGCTGTCAGCAAGAAATTTGAGGCGAACAATGGCGGTCTCAAAGAATAAAGAGTTGGATGTTGTACTATTTTTAGGGGCTGGTTTTTCTCACGATGCGGCTTTACCTCTGATGACAGAGGCCGGTGATCCTACTCGAAAAGATAATGAGGACCTCCCGAAACATGCCAAAAACAAATCCAGAAACGCGGCCGAGACCTTAATACATTCAACAGAGATATTCAGAAAATTTCAGCGGTTCTGCAAGTAATCGCCCACTTTATGAGATGCTGACGTAGAAAATGTTGAAAATATTTTCTGTATTGCAGAGGCTATATCCGAATCCGGCTTGAATGAAATAGAACTCGACAAACAGGAATATAAAATAAGCGAATTAATTCGTCATATACAGATTTGGCTATGGAAAGTTTATCACCAACTCCCTCTAATTGACCCAAAAAGAGAAAATGAAATAAATCGAGATGTATATGAAAGATTCTTCAAGGCATTGTTGGAATCAGATGCTAAAAACAATTTTGCTGTCATAACAACCAATTATGACTTGGTCTTTGAGTTTTTATCATCCTGCGAGTATTTAAAATGCCAATATAAGATACCGTGTAACTATCCTCTAAATTCAGATGAATCCAAGTCAATATGTCTTGGTGGGGAAACAAACAATTTGTCTATATAGATGGTCAAGATGATAATAATACAAAAGGACCATTATTATGCAAATTGCATGGAAGCATTAATTATTTTCAGGATAGTTCTGTTTCTGACAAATTACATGTTGCCAATTTACTCGGTGGTGACAAACCTATCGGGAAATCCTGTGTATCACCTCAAGCTATAGACTGGTGGAAAGACAAGCCTGCTATATTAACTGTTGATGCTATCTCGGATATTTGGCAGGATTATGGAAATAATCTTTCTCCTGCGATAATCCCACCAACTTATGCCAAACTTACTGGGCAAAAGTGGCTGAGAAATATATGGCATACGGCACTGGATATACTCAGCAAAGCCAAGAAGATTATCTTTATTGGTTATAGCATGCCGGATAGTGATGGTTTTATGCGAGCATTGATACACAGCGCTATGGCTATTCGAGCTTCTCAACCAAATTTCGTCCCACCACAGGTGTTTGTAATCGACCCATGCCAAGATACTCATAAGAGATATCAGGAATTATTCCACGAAACATACAAACCCCTACCACCTCTACCTTTTTCAGAAGCTACGAAATCAATAATTCCGGATATACTGCAAAGATAATAATGATCGTTAAATTTGGCTCGATACTGTTTGTCTTTTTTGTTTAAGGTATTTTTCGGCGACTTCTTTGTCGCTGAAATGGATTTTCTTATTTCCGATTATCTGATATGTTTCGTGGCCTTTACCCGCAATAAGTACAATATCATCCCTCTCCGCTGCGGCGATAGCCAGTTCTATAGCCTTGCTTCTGTCCGGCTCAATGACCTTCGTATTGCGTATTTCTTTACCCTGTATTGTCGGATCAGTCTGAAAACCGGCAATAATATCTCTGATTATAGATTCAGGATCTTCGGTTCGCGGGTTATCACTGGTAACAACGATGAAATCAGCGAATTCTTCGGCTGCCCTTGCCATACGCGGACGTTTTGTCTTATCTCTATCACCACCACAGCCGAATACCACCCGCAACTTACCTTTGCATAAAGGCCTAAGTGTTGCCAATACATTTTTTAGGGCATCGTCGGTGTGTGCGTAATCGACCAGGACCGAAAGTGGGCCTTCCCAGTTGAGTTTTTCCAGTCGGCCGGGTATTGCCTGCAAAGCTGACAGGCCGGCCGCTATCGTTTCCAAATCGAAGCCCGCTGTAAGACACAATCCGGCTGCCGCTAAATGGTTACTGACGTTATATCTACCCAGCAAAGGTGTCTTTACAATCGCCGATTGGCCGGTATATTCCAGGGCAAAAACAGTGCCGCTTACGTCCATCGATTTGATATGAGCGGTAAGATCTGCTTGTTTTTCAATAGCGTACCATAAGACCTTCGCGTCGATTCGGGCGGCGATATGTTCAGCTTCCGGCGATTCTCTATTCAACACCGAAGTTGCATCAGGAGAAAGAGCAGAAAAAAGTCTGGTTTTAACAGCCAGGTAATCTTCTTTGGTCTTATGATAATCCAAATGGTCGCCGGAGAGGTTGGTAAAGGCGGCAGCTTTGAAGTTGACCTGCGCCAGGCGGTTTTGAGAAAGGGCATGGCTGCTGGCCTCAATGACCATATACTTTGCACCGTTTTTTATCATTTGTTCTTGTCCGGCGGCAATAGTCAAGCAATCCGGCGTGGTCAGAATAGCTTCACTACCACGGCCGGAGCAAGTATCATAGATGACAGTCCCAATAAGGCCGCACTTTTCGCCGGCTTGCCGGATACAGGAGCGAACCAGATATGCAACAGTGGTTTTTCCATTTGTGCCGGTGACGGCCAGGTTCGTTAATTGCGAAGCCGGATTGCCCCTGGCAGCCTGTGCAAGAATTGCCGCCGCTTCGGCCGAATCGTCAACTATAACAGCCTCATGCTGTGTGCTGCGTTCGCATACAATATATTCGGCACCGTTGACAAGGGCCTGGTCGATAAAATCATGACCGTCATGAACAGTGCCTTTGACAGCCACGAAAATATCGCCGTCTTTAACAAGTCGAGAATCAATTTGGACTCGCGGCGGATTTTCCCTGTCGCTTCGACTCGCCTCGAGAGACACGGAGGCTGGCGATGAGACCAACTCTATAAGTTCCTTCAAAGTCATAATTTGAAACCGAGTATTCGCCGAATAGAGGCAGATTTACCTGTTTCGTAACAATATTAAATCTCGGTTATTTTAGACCAAAGGCCAGAATAATACAACCATCCTGCTTGTATTCAGGGAAAAATCCGGGGCGTTCTACAAAAGCTGAGAATATTACAGAGATATTTTGACGTTACTCCAAAGGATTGTGGCAGGAATAACGAATCCGGCTTATAATCGCCTTTGATAACCGTTGGGAATTAGAATTTTATAAAAGTTAATATAGATAAGAAAAGGAACTGGAATATGAAGACCAGGTGTCTTATTGGTGTTTGTTTGGTATTAACAACAATAAACTCAGTTAGTTGCCGCAAAAAATCGCAGCCTAATCAAGAGCAATCTATGCCGCAGATAGAGGTAACCCAGAAGCCAACAGCCGAACAAATCCAGCCGGAGGAAACCGAGTACTTTGCTCTCTTATTCGAAGGGAAAAAAGTCGGCTACGCCATACAAAACCGTGCTGTCGCCGGTCATGAAGTCACGACTTCCGTTGAGCTTGAAATTACTCTCAATCGAGCAGGAATACCCGCCAGTATCCAGACAAAAGCTGCCACAATTGAAACAACCGATGGAAAGCCTCTTGGCTTTGAGGTCGAACAGACTTTGGGGCTGATGGAAATGAAAACAACTGGAACTATTAATGAGCAGGGAAAGTTGATCATAAAAACCGGTCAGCAACAAATAGAATATGACTGGCCAATTGGCGCGGTCATGTCCGAAGGTGTGCGGCTATTGCATTACAAGCACGGTCTTATAGAAGGGAGCGGTTATAGCGTAAAGGTGTTTGATCCGACCGCGATGCAGGCTATCGATGTTAAAGTCAAGGTAGGCTCCAAACAAAACGTTGACTTGCTCGGCCGTGTGGTCACCCTGACTGAGGTCCAGAGCACTGCGAGTTTTGCACAACTTGGTTCACTCACCAGCACCGAATATTATGACGATAATCTGCGGCTTCAAAAAAGCATTATGCCGGTAATGAATATGACCATCGAGCAAGTCGCCTGCACTAAGGAATTTGCATTGGGTGAAAACGATGTACTTGAAATGATGGAAAAGATGTTTTTGGCCAGCCCTGTGCCTATAAAAGATGTTGGTTCGGCCAAATCGATTACATACCACTTGAGTCCTACGAAAGAAACGGCTGAATTTCAGATACCGTCCAATGACAACCAAAAAGTGCAACAGCTAAGCGATGGGAATGTCATAGTTGCGGTCGTGCCTGTTGTTGCACCTACCGGAATCAGCTTTCCATATAAAGGAAACGATAAAGCGATACTTGAAGCAACCAAGCCAACAAGATATCTACAAAGTGACAATGTAGAAATCATCAAGCTCACTCACCAGATCGTAGGCAATACTAAAGATGCCGCCGAGGCAGCAAAAAAGATTGAAACATTCGTCGCTGGATACATTATGAATTTAAGTTTGTCGGTCGGGTATGCATCGGCAGTAGAAGTCGCAAAAAGCAGACAGGGAGATTGCACAGAATTTGCCGTATTAACAGCGGCAATGTGTCGAGCTATCGGAATACCGGCCCAAGTAGTCGCAGGAGTGGCTTATGTGGACGATTTTGCAGGTTTGAGGGGCTTTGGCGGACACGCATGGACACAGGCATACATCGGCGACAAATGGATCGGACTCGATGCGGCGTTCAAAGGTTCCGGCCGGGGAGGATACGACGCCGGACATATCGCTCTGGCCTCCGGTAACGGCGAACCGATAGATTTTTTCAATCTGGCAACCACATTGGGACGGTTTAAAATCGAAAAGGTGACAGTGAACAAAAAAACTTCGGGTGAAATAAGATTTGATTAGAACTGAATATCCGCAAGGACCAGCTCGACATTCGTGTTGCCATTATAGGTATTGAACTGCGGCTGATAAGCGGCGTCAAGAAATTCACGCTCAAGCAGCTTTTTTTCCAGGCGTCCAAATCCAAAACCAATACAGCGCATCGTCGCGGTATTATCGGTGACAATAAGCTGCAGATGTTCGCCTCCGGTCCCGACTCTCTTGGGCGGTGAGGCAAGACGCAGACCTTTTGTGGCAAAAACCGGCTCGGGATTGCCCTCACCGAACGGACCCAACATCTGCAATTCGTTGACCGTCTCTCTCTGGAACTGCCCCAGGGGAACGACAGCGTCGATGTGAAGCTTGGAAGCAATATCGTTTTCGTTCAAGTTTTCTTTCGCATAGGCCTCGAAATCATCCGCGAACCGGTCAATCTTCTCGGTTTCGATCGTAATACCGGCAGCCATTTTATGTCCGCCGAATCGATGCAGATGCTCTGTACATGCTCGAAGGCCGCTGATCATACAGAATCCCGGGATAGAACGGGCCGATCCCTGAGCGATATTCATTTCTGCCGCTTCGATGTCGGCAAGGCCGCCGTCTTGAGCTTTCTGAGATGAGGGGAGTCCGATCATAATCGTCGGACGATAGAATTTATCCACCAATCTCGATGCAACAATGCCGATCACGCCGATATGCCAATCCTCGCTTGCCAGGACAATGCTTTTGCGGTCGGGATGGTTCAAATCCTTCCGCATAATCATTTCACAGGCCTGCTTGAAGATTTTTCGCTCGCACTTCTGGCGCTGGGTATTTTGCTCTTTTAAATATTGGGCGATCTGCATGGCGCGGATCTGGCTATCGGATGTCAGCAGCTCTACGGCCAATCTTGCATGTCCCATGCGCCCGGCCGCGTTGAGCATGGGTGCGAGTCGAAAACCGATGTGGAAACTATCGAGTTGATGTCCCGTCAAACCGGCCGATTCAATCAGGGCCTGTATGCCGGACAGCCGGCAATCGGGCAGCGCTTTGAGTCCATAGCTTGTCAGAATCCTGTTTTCGCCTCGAAGGTCCACAATATCGGCAATGGTCCCCATCGCCGCCAGGGACGTGGCGTTAATCATGAAGGCACGTAAATCCGGCTGAAGTTTCGGGCCCGACGTGAATTCGTTTGCAATCGCCCAGGCCAATTTAAAGGCCACCATGGCTCCGGCAGAATCCTGGTTCGGATAGGATTCTTCCAGGGCCGGATGCACAATCGCAGCGGCATGGGGAAACTCGTTATCGAACTGGTGGTGGTCGGTGATGATCAGATCGAGACCGATTTCGCGGGCAAGTTCGGCCGAATTTAATGCCGTAACGCCGCAATCGACGGTGACTAAAAGTTGGGTCCCGGATTCTGATAATGTCCGGATCGCTTCTTCGTTGAGACCGTACCCTTCATCGATCCGGTGAGGAATATAGTAATCGACATCAGCACCAAGCAGTCTGAGGACCTGCCAAAGAATCGCCACACCCGTAATGCCGTCCACGTCATAATCGCCATAGACGGTTATTTTTTCATTGTTTTTCACGGCCCATTTTAGACGTTCGACTGCCGGTTTGATGCCCGGCATGTCTGCCGGATCGATCAGTTCGGTCAGTTTGGGCTGGAGAAATACGTTCGCCTGCTGTGCATCGGCGATCTCGCGATTGATCAGTAACTGGGCCAAAAGAGTCGAGACCTTAAGCGATTTCGCGAGCTGCGCGCATCTGGCATCGGGAGGCCGAATCACCCATTGTTTCTTATGCATCCGTGCCGAAAGTAACATCTGGATTATGTCCTTTGTTCATGTTCAAATCTCGTTGTTCACAACCGGTCAAAAATCGCACTCTATGAATCTTATACCAGACAATGACTTCAGAGTGCAAAGATTGTTTTAAGCTCTCATATAAAGGCCGCCGTTGACGGCGATATATTCGCCGGTGATAAAACCGGCTGACTCACTGGCCAGGAAAAGAACCGCCCCGGCGATGTCTTCGGCGGTGCCGTTTCTGCCAAGCGGAGTTTGCTCGGCAACTTCTTTTCTGCGCTGGGCGGAGCTAAACCTCTGATGGAATCGCGTCTCGATAAAACCGGGCAGGACGCTGTTGACTCGAATTCCATATTTGGCAAATTCTGCCGCCATAGCTATTGTCTCTGTGGCAACCGCCGCCTTTGCGCTGGCATATATACCGGAGCCGTAACCACCACCTGTATGGCTGGCAACTGAACCGATATTAACAATATTACCTTTACTTTTTTTCAGATATGGCATTGCCGCCCTGGTAACTAAAAAGATACTGCGAACGTTCGTGGCAAAAATATCTTCGTGATAATCCAGAGTCGCCGTTTCAAAGGGCTGCCTTTCGATCAGCGAGCCGGCATTATTGACCAGGATATCGATACCACCGGCTTTCTGCGCGAACTGCTCGACCATTTCTTTGACCTGTTTTTCATCACGCACGTCGGCACGAAGCAAAAGACCGTCGCTATTGGCCCGGACCTGCTCAAGTGTTTTTTGCGCCCCTTCGGCGGTCTGGAAATAATGGACACCGACAAAACAGCCCTGTTGACTGAATAACACCGCCGTTGCCGAACCGATACCGCTACTGGAACCGGTCACTAAAACCTTCCTGCCTTTCAAACCTTCATAGATCATTATCGGAATGGGAACACAAGTTGTGTTTGTTTCAGAGCAGCTCGTCGATTGCTTCTGACATATCTTTTTTACTGGTTAAGCCAACCCATTTCTTTTGAACCTGGCCATCCTTAAATAAAATAAGGGTCGGTATCGCACTGATACCGAACTCCATGGCGCTATCACGGCCATCATCGGTATTGAGCCTACAGATTTTGGCTTTGTCCACGTACTCATCTGCGATTTCCTTTAAGATAGGAGCTATCATAATACAAGGCCTACACCAGGGCGCCCAGAAATCAACCAATACCGGCACATCAGAACTATGCACAGTGTTGTCAAAAGTAGCATCGGTTAGTTCAATCACATTACCCGCCATTATTCAATCCTTTCAACGAATATTTTGCACGGAACCTTGGCTCCGGCTGTCATATAGGTTCATCCGGTCATTATAATACTGGAATTACTCAAGTTCGTCAACGAAACATGTCTAAAAAGCGACCGGCAGCACGAGATAATTCCCAATGTGTGTAATTTTTTACCATCCACCCGGCTGGAGTACATCGCTGACCGATTCGTTCCACCAGTTCGGATCGCGGAAATATTGCTTGAGCATCATCGCGGCAACGACTCCGTCGCCGGCGGCTGTCGCTAATTGCATCGCCGCTCCGATCCGGCAATCTCCAGCGACAAAAACGCCCGGAACATTTGTTCGAAGATACGCACAATCGCACTTGATAAATCCCCTGTCGGTCAACTCCACAAAACCTTTCAGGAAATCCGTATTCGGAACCATACCGACAAAGATGAAAACTCCGTCGCAGGGATAATCCTCCTGTTGGTCGTTTTTCACGTTTTTGAATTTGACCGATTCAACCTTTTTCTCGCCCTGGATGGCGGTTGCGATCGTGCTGTACTTAATCACCAGATTCGAGTTCGGCTCGTTGGCCTTTTCCAGGAGCTCTTCCACCAGGACTTTCGACGCCCTGAATTCGTCCCTGCGGTGAATCATTGTCACCTTCTCGGCGAATTTTGTCAGGTGCAGAGTTTCTTCCACCGCGGTATTTCCCCCGCCGACGGCCACAACGTGCTTGCCCTTGAAAAACGGTGCATCGCAGGTGCCGCAGTAGCTGACACCCGAACCGCGGAACTTGTCTTCACCGGGAACGCCAAGCTTGCGGTAATCGCTGCCGGGAGCCAGAATGACGGTCCGTGCGGTAAATTTTTCCTTATCGCAGGAAATCGCAATCATGGCATCTTTCTGCCTTTCCAAAGATGTCACTTCGCAGCCACTTTTAATCTCAGCGCCGAAGTTCTCAACTTGCTTTTGCATTTGTGCAATCAGCCCCGGACCGTCGATGCGTTCAATGCCGGGATAATTTTCGATCCGTTCGGTATTGTTAATCTGACCGCCCGGCATAAATTTTTCAAGGATCAAAGTTTTTGACCGGTCGCGGGAGGTATACAGCGCCGCCGCCAGACCCGCCGGCCCCGCTCCCACGATAATACAATCATAATTCTCAGACATAACAAATTCCCTTTAATCAGTTTAGAACCCCCGGTCAAACCGGGGGCTAAATATTTAGCCCTACCTTTTAAACAGGATTATGTGATCTCACATACTTGATCCTTTGTTCCAGACTCTTCATGTCGAAGCAAAATCTTTTATCATACTCCCGCGTCCAAAGTTTGCCATTGTGCCCTGCTGCTTTTAATGCCATACGGGCAGCTTTTTTGTAATAAGCCACAACATTGCTTATCGATTGCCGGCTATTTTGAGCTACTATGTGAACATGATTTGGCTTAACAGACAAGGCGAATATTTTTTGTTTTTGCACGACAGCTTCTTTTGTAATGGCCTCTCTTACGATTTGCTGTTGAGCTTTCGATAGAAAGACTGCTTCCTGCGATTGTAACTTTCTGTTGGCTTGCAGGAGGGCTTTGCTCCCCTTATGAATTCGTCCGTTTTTCACATAACCCCGTTCATCACCTTGCAGCCAAGTGCCATATGTTGTGAACGTAATTATATATCCTAACATTTCCGACACAAATGCGTCCCTAATTAGCCCCATGTTTTACGTGGGGTTCAATTCTTAAATATTTTATGAATCTTTTATTTCTTCCTCACTCTGTATTTGGTCGAGCTGTATACTGAAGCGGTCGAACTTTTTCTGGCCTTCGTCATATTGGGTATAAGCATTCCGCAGGTGTTTTCCGAGAACGTCCCACGTGCCGCCGAAGTCGGCAAAAGAAGAATTGAGTTTCTTCAAATTCTGGCGAATTTCTGCGGCCTGTTTTTCGATCTGCAGGCCGTGCAGGCCCATCGCCACGGTCATGAGATACGCGTATAAAAGATTCGGCGAAACGGGAATCACTTTTTTATCGAAGCAATATTGCAAAACATCCTGTGTCTCGCCGGCATATTTGACGATTGTTTCGTAATAGATATTTTCCGCCGGGACGTACATGATAGCAAAATCCAGCGTCCCCTCCGCGGGCCTGATATAGTCGCTGGCAATTTTATCGATATGGGTCATACAATCCCTGATAAACTGTCTGCGAAGTTTCGGTTTTTCTTCTTCATTTTCAGCCTTGACGATTTTTTCAAAACCCGGCAGCGGAAATTTGGCATCGACGGAAACCGAAAAGCCAGGCATCTGTATCAGTGCATCGACCGTTTTGCCGTCTTTGAAAGTGTACTGGAGTTTATAGCTGTCTTTCGGCAGAATCTGCGAGAGAAGATTATCGAGTGACCATTCGCCCATTTGGCCGCGAAGCTTCGGCGAACTTAAAATATCCTGGAGCCGTCTGACTTCAGTGCCGATCTGCATCATTTGTTTGTTCGTACCCTGCAATTCGCCGATCTGCTTGTTAAGGCGGTCGAGCACTTCCTGAGACGCCTGCATCCCCCGGCTGATATTCGTCTGGCCGTCCAGCAATGATTTCTGCAGTTTGTCTTTGGTATCTTCCTGTGTGGCTTTCAACGCTTCCAACTGCTGCTGCAACAAACCAATTGAAACCTGCTGACCAGCCATTTTCTGGGCATTGGCAGAATTAGAGATAATAAGCCATACCAAAAGACCCAACACAGCCAGAACCAAAACAATAACTACAACGGTTAATACAATCTCCATCTCTTTGTCCTTAAGAAATTGTATTGATTATAGAGTTCGCCGGGCCTTTCGTCAAAGACCAATAGTTGCTGTCAGGACAACGGCAGAAAATTATTGATATTCCAGTCGAAACCTTGTATTTTCCTTACAGGAAACAGCAAGAGAAGTTCCTTTTCAGGTTCCTTAGAATGGATAAGATAACATCTGTTATATTTGATTGGGGAGGCGTTTTAATCGATGACCCGGCACCGGCTTTAACGCAATATTATGCAAAATCACTGGATGTATCAAAAGAAGAGTATAAAAAGGCATATAATAAATTTTCAGCGGACTTCCAAAAAGGTTTTATCAGTGAAGAACTATTCTGGATAAAGGTATGTAGAGAGCTTGATAAAACACAATCCAATAATCTTCCACTCTGGCGAGATGCTTTCAGGTTGGTCTATTCACCCAGAATGGAAGTCTTTATCCATGTCTCAAAGCTGCATGATCATGGTTATAAAACTGCTCTTCTAACAAACACTGAAATTCCTGCAATGGAATTTTTCTATGAACAGGAATATGACATGTTCGACGTGCTGGTTTTTTCTTGCGCCGAGGGGACAATAAAACCCGAGAGGAAAATATTTGAAATTACTATCCAAAAACTCGGTTGTAAGCCTGAGCAGTTAGTATTTATAGATGATAATCCAGAATTTATCGAAGGAGCAAAAAAAGCCGGTTTACATACAATTCTTTTCGAAAGTGCCGGCCAAATAAGAGAGAAATTAGCCGAACTCGGTGTAAAATAGGTTTACTAAACCTGCGAAGGAATTGCTAATGAACTTTTTAGCGGCAATAAAAAATAAAGAGCTTTTTTTGCTCGACGGGGCAATCGGAACCGAGCTGGACAAACGCGGCCTTATGGGTCGGGCAAGTAACAACCTTGACAGCCCTGAGATTGTTCTCGATATCCAGCGAGAATATGCTAAGTGTGGCTGTGATGCTTTGACTTCTAATACACTGACAATGAATCGCATCTACATTGAGACACACAATGTGGGCGTTTCAGTTCGAGATGTAAACAAAGCCGGTGTCGAACTTGCGAGACAGGCATCCGATGAGGGTCAATATGTGATGGGGAATATGAGCTCGACGGGTCAACTGCTCGAACCATATGGCAGTTATAAAGAATCACAATTTCACGATGCGTTCAAAGAGCAGGCTGAAATCCTGGCAGAGGCAGGAGTGGATGGTTTTTTAATCGAAACTGTCTTTGACCTGCGCGAAGCTATGTGCGCCCTGAAAGCATGCAGAGAAAATTTTTCGCTGCCTGTGATTGTCTCGATAGCATTTGATACTGAGCAAAAAGGCGGCAGAACAATGATGGGCGATTCCGCCGGGCAGTGTGCGAAACAACTGACAGACGCCGGAGCGGATGTCATCGGAGCGAATTGCGGCAGTCTCGACCCGGCTCAGATGGCAATAGTGATATCCGAACTTAAAAAAACGACGTCACTGCCCCTGCTGGCGCAGCCGAATGCCGGCAAACCCAAACTGGTAGCAGATAAAACAATATTTGAAATGTCCCCGGCACCGTTTGCAGCGGGTATTGCAGAATGCATACATGCCGGTGCAAGCATCGTGGGCGGTTGCTGCGGAACAACACCCGCGCATCTTCGTGCCGTAGCGGAAATATTGGATCAGCAGAAACCATAAACAATATAGAGCGACATTATGGCAAACTGTCATCTGGTCATCTTGAAACAACCTTATCTGGGAATGATTCTTGAAGGTCGAAAGCGAGTCGAGTTGCGACTGATCAAATCAAGGTGTCACGGATTCGGGCGGGTTTTTGCCGGTGACAAATTATTCCTGAAGGAAAGTTCCGGACCTGTCTGTGCAATCGCCACCGTCGAAGCCGTGAAAAACTACGAGGATTTGACGCCGGAAAAAATCCTTGAAATCAAACAACAATATAATCATCTGATCGCCGGAAGCGACGAACACTGGCTCGGCAAAATGGACTGCAAATTCGGTTTCTTGGTCTGGCTCAAAGACGTCAAAACCATCGAACCCGTGCGAATCCATAAAAAAGACTGGCGGGCGTGGGTCGTTCTGTCTGAAAAAGAAAATTTCGGACTATTCGAATGACACACCTGAAAAATCGCCGCTTAGATCACATTCATAAGAACTCCATTTACGGCAATAAACACATTTTACCGCTCGTCTATACCTATAGTAGTATGAATAAGCAGCAGGAATATCAGGATGAGCACAAAAATAACATTACATTTTTTTAAGAATTTTCCTGTCAGGTGTAACCCCTGGCATTTCGGTTTCCACTATCCTATTGGAAGGGCTTAGTCGTAGAGCCCACAAATTTAAAGGTTTCGATGCTTACTGAAAGGAGCCGAAAATGAGAACGAAAAATTACAAAACAGCGTTAATTGTGATTGGATTTGTTGTTTTACTTCTAACAGGAGATGTGTTGGCAGCCTGGGGCAATCGCGGCAGAGGACAACAAATTCTCCAGGAATACGGTCAAAGACAGGGATTACGCCGGGGCTTGGGACGCGGTCGTGGATATGGCCCCGGTCCTAACGCAGAAGAAGGTATCGGACAAAGACGCGGCTTACGTCAGGGCTTGGGACGTGGCCGTAGATTTGGTCCCGGTCCTGATGCCGAACAAGGCATCGGACAAAGACGCGGCTTACG
>CAZFOQ010000023.1:31185-34639 GCA_964520535.1 uncultured Pirellulales bacterium
TTTGGTCCCGGTCCTGATGCCGAACAAGGCATCGGACAAAGACGCGGCTTACGCCGGGGTTGGGGAAGAGGACGTGCCGGTGAACACAGAATTCACACAGAAACATGGCGTGATGTGAGTGTTCGACGAGGGTTCCGTCAGCGTTTCACCCATGGTCGCGGAATCGGTGCCGGAGTCGATGCGGAACCCGGCGCCAGCTTAAGACGCGGCTTACGCCAGGGTATCGGCCGTGGGCGAGGATTCGGTGCCGGAGTCGATGCAGAACCCGGCGCCGGCCCAAGACGCGGTCTACGTCAGGGCTTGGGACGTGGGCGAGGATTCGGTGCCGGAGCTGATGCAGAACCAGGTGCCGGCCCAAGACGCGGCCTACGTCAGGGCTTGGGACGCGGGCGAGGATTCGGTGCCGGAGCTGATGCAGAACCAGGTGCCGGCCCAAGACGCGGCCTACGTCAGGGCTTGGGACGCGGGCGCGGATTTGGCCCCGGCCTTGATGCCGAACAAGGTATCGGGCAAAGACGCGGCTTACGCCAGGGCTTGGGACGCGGGCGCGGATTTGGTCCCGGTCCTGATGCCGAACAAGGCATCGGACAAAGACGCGGCTTACGCCAGGGCTTGGGACGCGGGCGAGGATTTGGCCCCGGTCCTGATGCCGAACAAGGCATAGGACAAAGACGCGGCTTACGCCAGGGCTTGGGACGTGGTCCTGCCGGGAATCGGGAAGATCTGCCGGAGATCGAAGCTGATATTGAAGACTGACACCATGTAAATTCAGTGCAGAGCCCCGCCATGAAGGTTTTGAATGGTGGGGCCTGCCTGATTTAATTAGGTATTTGAAATTCCAATAAATATAAAATGGCCACATATTCAAACCATAAAAGTGTTATAATGAATCCGGCATGGATTTTTGTTCTTTATGCCGTAAAGGTGTTGTCTGAAAAGGATCGACGGACGATAGAACATCAAGGCAAGGAAGTTCAAATAGAACAATCTCTGGACATTGAGGATGTGCATGCGAGCCGTCAGGGAGATCCGGACGCATATAAGAGATTGATCGAACGGCATCAGCAGCGCATCGGTAAAATCATGTGGCGATTCAGCCGGGATCCTCTGATTCATGAAGAGCTTGTGCAAGACGTTTTTGTCAATGCGTATCTGAGTATCGGAACCTATCGGGAAAAAGCTCCGTTCGAGCACTGGCTGATACGGATCGCCACGCGTGTCGGATATCACTACTGGAAACAACAGGCCCGGCAAAAAAATTTCGCCAGATTCAGCCTTGAAGACTGGGATCGGCTCGCGGCGGAAACGCCGGAAGAAATAAATCCGAGCCGGGCCGCCGAATTACTTCATAATCTTTTGGGACAATTACCTCCACGTGACCGGCTTGTCCTGACGCTACGATATCTCGAGGGATCTGACGTGGCCGAGACTGCTCACAGGATCGGCTGGACAAAAAGTATGGTGAAAGTTCAGACAAACAGGGCCAAAAAGAAACTGGAAAAACTCCTGTCGCAGATGGAGAGGAGACCGTTATGAAGAATATGAATTTATTCAATACACTTATTACCAGCGCATCCAAAGAACAGTCCCCTCAAGTCAATGTCGCGGACAGGGTCATTTCAACTCTCAGAACGCAAGATCAACGACTGGAGTGGATATGGGACAGACCTTTGATGTGGGTTGCGGCGTTGTCCTCGGCGATTGCCGTTCCCTTTGCCACGGTGGCGGTTTTCTTGCATCATATCTGGGTCGGTCCGCTGTATGAAATATCGAAAGCAATTTCATGGGTCATGTAACAATGAATACAGAACAAAACAATCATCCGAACCTTGAACATATTAAGAAAATTTATTATTGGCGCACGGCGTTTTTCGGTCTGGTGATTCTGATTGCCGGAACGGTCATCGGTGCTGCAACAATGTCGATTATGTCGACGCAGAAGTTACGGAGGCCTCCACGCGGACAGGAGTTCCGTAGTTTACAGGTTCTTCCTCCCCTGCGTCGTGATCTCGGCCTCTCGCAGGAACAATCAGAGAAAATCAAGCCATTGCTTGATGAGCACATGAAAAAGCTCCAGGACATCCGCGAAAATGCACGCATTGAAATCGAAAATACATTACAACAGATGAACGAAGAAATCTCGACGATCCTCACGGACAGACAGCGAGACATATGGCAAAGAGAAATGAGCCAGCTCCAGCGCGAGCTGCGTCCAGGCGGCCCCCGCCGGAACGGAATGGGCAGAGGACGCCGGGCTAATGAAGCAGGAGGCCGACGAGGCGGCCGGGGTCAACGAGTGCTTTTACGCCGCGGATTCCGACCTGGACCTTTAACGGACCCAAATTCGCTCCGAAACGATGTGAATGAAAACGATCTCCAATTCGAAGGACTCGATCCCAACAGGGACTATTGAAAAAATACCTTGAAAATCTAATAAACGAGTATCAACCGGCGTTTTTTGAGATTTTCCTGAAAACTGCAATAAATCATCTCCTTAAATACGTCTATATCAAGTTGAGGGAAGGTAATTGGTTCGTCAATAGAACAATAAAAGCTAATATCGAAAGGAGCAAGAGATGTTCAAAAAAACCATGTTAGTCACTTTGGGGGTGGTCCTATTGTTGGCGGCGGTCCAAAGCCTAACAGCCCAGCAAAGAATGGGACGCGGGAGTAGGATGGGCAGAGGTAGAGGAGGATTTTCATATCAGCAATATCGGCCTGTTCCGATTAATGAAGAAGAAAAACATATTTTAAGTATTCTCGACGATATGAACCGGAACCAAAGCTCAGGAATGATGAACGTCCCGACGGTAGACGGCAGAATTCTTCGATTGCTCACTGAAGCAATAAATGCCAAGCATGTTGTGGAAATCGGCACATCCAATGGATACTCCGGCACCTGGTTCTGCCTTGCCCTGCGGACTACGGGCGGAAAGCTCACCACTCACGAAATTGATACCCGCCGAGCTTCGTTGGCCCGCGAGAATTTCAAACGTGCCGGCGTCGATAAGCTCGTTACTCTTGTCGAGGGTGACGCCCACCAGACAGTCACGAAGATCAAAAAACCTATCGATATTCTTTTCCTCGATGCGGACAAACCCGGCTATACCGACTATCTGAATAAGCTGCTGCCGTTATTGCGTCCGGGCGGACTGATACTGTCACACAATGTCGACAGTACAGGGCAGGACTTTATCAGTGCCATTACGACCAATCCTATCCTGGAGACGGTTCAGACCCAAGGTGTTACTGTGACACTGAAAAAACGCAAGAGCAATACTACCGAGGCAAAGAACAATACAGCAGTAGAAAACCAGGGAAACTAATTCAATCGAATACGCTCATTGAATAAATACTCTGCACCGGTTGGTAAAAGATTGAAATCCAGGAACAAAACAATACAAGTAAAGAACCACGGGTTAAAACCCGTGGCATTTAGAATTCAAGCAGAGCT
>CAZFOQ010000024.1:0-34094 GCA_964520535.1 uncultured Pirellulales bacterium
TGGAGCTTATATACATTGTCGAACTCATACTGGATCCAGGCAGGTCCCGATTCATCACGCTTAGTGAGCCACATATCTGCAGAATCATTATTGTGTAAATCATCAACCAGACCTGAGCCGTTTATGGTATTTTCAGGGCCATTATTTGGTGCCTGGCTGGAAGCAGTAGCAGTGATATTTTCACCCAAGATTGGAATAGTATAAGGTTCGATTGTAAAGCTCCAGACGCTACCTTTGTGTATTGTCATGCCATCTGCTTCGACCTCATCGATTCGCCAGAAATAGGTCTGGCCCAAATCAAGCCGGCCGGGATCATAAGTGTTGGCATCCTGGGCCGGACCGACAAGTAGCGGACTACTCGTATCAGCGTTGTTCACATCATCATAAACTGTCCCTAAATATACATTATGCGTGTCGGCAAACGATCCCGGCGTCCAGCCAAGAATTACATCTCGTGATACATCGGTCGCCTCGTCCACAGGATACGGTGCTGAAGCGATACCACCAAACTCGAGCTCAACGACAAACACGCGGTCGCCGTCATGGACTGTACCGGTGTTAAGGTCTTCCTTTGCTGCGGTTGTATAAGCCGATCCGCCGGCATATTGATCTGCATCCAGGCCAGCAAGTTCGAACCAAGGGCCATATGAAGTCAGATCAAAACCGTACTGGGTATCGGCAGACAGTTCGACCAGGGTATCCAACGCGATGTACAACCAGAGTCCGGTGCCCTCCCAAGCGCCACCCCCGCCGGGTATGCCGCTTCCCGCAGCAACGGTAGCTACTTCGGAGGACAACACAAATCCTCCCCGGAGAATGTTGATTCGTCTAAAATCACCTACTTCCTTCAGATCTATCTATATAATTGAAAGATAGAAAACTATTTTTCCGGAGCATGCAACTCAAGAAAATTCAACGATTTTTAGATATGTTATCGGAAAAAACTTAGCTGAAATATGGTAAATATGCTCATATGATTAACCAAAATCCTCGGGCATATATTCGATATATACATTCACCAGTCCATATATATTTAACATATTTAAAGCCTTCTTGTCAAGAGACAAAGCGAGAAATTTGAGATATATCCAATTAAATCATAGATTTTATAGGACTGCTGATGTCTTCTCCATTACTATCTTTTTAAGGCTTGATTCATATGGACAGTTCAAGAACCATCGTTTTATGGCTAATGCTTTTCTGATCGTAATCATTCAAAATCAGTACATGCGGATATATCTGAACCATATATTTCCTGAGCCTTAAAATATATCTATCGAAAAAGGCATGATTAGAACAATGGAGACGAAGGGAATCGAACCCTCATTTCCGCGATGCGACCGCGGTGTGCTCCCGTTACACCACGTCCCCAAAAAATTCCATATTAAATTTTCCGTTGAAATTTAGAACTGCCATTTATTATAGCAGATTATATTTTCCGTGGGCAAGCGATTCGGTTTTTTTGCACTATCGGCCGGATAACCGACCGCCATGAGCTCGACTATATTTATATCATCAGGGATGCCCAATATTCTCCTGACTTCATCCGTTTTGAAAGATCCGATCCAACAAGTTCCCAATCCTAACTCTGTGGCCTGCAGGCAGATATGTTCGAGCGCAATAGAGACATCAATTGGAGCGATTGCCTGGCCGCATTTCATCACATCATCGCTGTTACTGCAGCCGACAATAATAACAGCGGCTTTTTCAAAAACTTCCGGCCTGTTTGTCATTGCAGCTACCTTAGCTTTAATATCTTTGTCTGTAACGACGACAAAACGCCAATCCTGGGTATTTTTTGCCGATGGCGCCAACCGAGCCGCTTCCAAAAGTTTGTCGAGTTTTTCCTGCTCGATTTCTCTTTCCTGATATGACCGGCAGGAATATCTTTTCTGAATCGTTTCAAATACTGTCATAGGAACACCTTTATATCCAACTGACGTCGTAACTTGTTAAACATCCAACTGCCGGAAATATAAAGCAAAGACTTTTTATTTGCAATATGCTTTTCTGTTTTATTATCTCATCGTCCGTCCCACTTGAGAACCTGCCCCTGCTTGAGATCTTCCAGATGTGTAATATTGCCGTAACGTAAATGACAGGGATTCCCAACAAGCGAACGCACTGTCGCCAGGACAAGTTTCCCATCCTTCCATTGAATATCCACTTCGAATCCACCGCGGCCGCGCAAGCCTTGAACTGAACCGCTCGGCCAGGCTTTAGGCAGTGCCGGCAGGAGTACAATTTCACCGAGATGGCTCTGGAGCAGCATCTCGGCAAAGCCCGCTGTGCCGCCGAAGTTGCCGTCGATCTGAAAAGGCGGATGTTCATCGAACAGATTCGGATACGTGTTTCCGGCCAAAGCTTCAACAACCATTTTGTGAGCATGGTCGCCGTCAAGAAACCTCGCCCAGAAATTGATTTTCCAGGCCTTGCTCCATCCGGTGCCGCCATCGCCTCTGATGATCAGGGATTGTTTCGCCGCGTCGAATAACTTTGGCGTTCGAGGTGTGATTTCGCTACCCGGATAAACGCCCCAAAGATGAGAGACATGTCGATGCCTGTTGCCCTCATCATCAACATCTTCGAGCCATTCCTGGAGCTGACCAAGTCGACCGATTTGGTTTGGTGCAATCTGCTTTCGCATCTGAGCGAGCTGTCCGGCAAATTCCGCATCCACTCCAAGAATTGCCGCAGCTTGAATCGTACAATCAAAGAGACTCCGGATAATCTGGTGATCCATTGTCGGCCCGGCGACTAAACCGCCCTGCTCGGGAGAATTCGAGGGGGTACTAATCAGCCAGCCGGTCTTCGGATCTTTGACCAAAAAATCCACGAAAAATAGAGACGCTTCTTTGAGGACCGGGTAAGCCCGTTCGGCAAGAAATTCCCTGTCTCCGGTAAATAGATAATGCTCCCAGAAGTGATGAGACAACCACGCCCCGCCGGTGACCCAGATGCCGTGATTCGAGGCGTTAATCGGTGCCGTGCCGCGCCAGAGGTCGGTGTTATGGTGCAACACCCATCCCTGAGCTCCATAATGAGCCCTGGCGGTTTTCCGTCCGGAGATCACGCAGTCCTCCACAAGGCCAAAAAGCGGCTCATGGCACTCTGAGAGGTTACACACTTCCGCCGGCCAGTAATTCATCTCCGCGTTGATATTCGTCGTATATTTACTTTCCCACGGGGGCTTGAGAGAGTCGTTCCAAATGCCCTGGAGATTCGCAGGCTGGGCACCCGGCCGAGAGCTCGAAATCAGCAGGTATCGCCCAAACTGGAAATAGAGCGCTTGTAATTGTGGATCGGCGGTTTTTGCCGCATTTTTTAATCGTTGGTCTGTCGGGAGTTTTGCCGCGTCGGAAGTTCCAAGGTCGAGTTTGACGCGATGGAAGAGCTGTTGATAATCCTTGATGTGATTTTGTAAAAGAATCTCGAAAGATTTTCCGGATACTGCCTTCATAGTAGCATCACAACGTGCCGCTGGATCGCCGCTGACATCCTGAAAGTTATTGAAACTACTATTGCCCGTTAAAAGCAGCATAACCGAATCCGCTTTTTCAACGGTAATCGCTTCATCAGTGATGGCAACATTTCCACCTTGGGCAACAATCCGCAGTCGCGCCTCGAATGTTATGACACCATTCTTGACTTTGCCGGACATCATCAATTGGTCTTCGCCTTTTGCCGCAGTTTGGATTGCATCGTGCGGGCTGTCTAATCTGGCGACGAAGCTGATTTGTCCGGATTTATCTGCCGATATTCGCCAGACGATTGTCTGGTCGGGATAGCTGCTGAATGCCTCACGCTTGTATGCCACACCAGAAGCGTTGTAGGTAACAGTCGCTACGGCAGTATCTAAATCCAGCGCACGCCGATAATCGGATATATTATTATGATTCTGGAAAGTAATATTTAGATCACCGAACGGCTGATAGGCTTTTTGCCTTAGCGGAACGCTCATAAATTCTCTCGATGCGAGATTTTCAGCTTCCCCTTGTCTGCCATCGGCCAGCAATTGACGAATCTCCGGCAGAAACTTCACCGCCCCCTCGTGCTGATACTCATGCGGCTGGCCGTTCCAGATAGTATCCTCATTGAATTGCAATCTTTCCTCGGCAATACTTCCAAAAACCATCGCCCCGAGCCGGCCGTTGCCAATGGCCAGAGCCTCGGTCCATTCTGAGGCCGGCTGTTGATACCATAAGACCAGGTCGTTTGCGGAGACCAGGGAACACAAAAACAATCCGGCAAAAAGACTAAAACATATTTTTTTCATGTATTTCTTTCTCCAATTGACGTATTCAGAGTTTCAAATATTTTATCCGCAATTCAACAATGAGTCAATTCCTCTCATAGATCTAAGAACACTAACGAAGCAGGCCCTGGAGTTCCTCTATCGAAAGTCGAACAGACGGATTAAATTTCTCCGATGTCATATATGACAAGAGACTATGCCGAAGCTGGCGGGTCACAGGGCGAGTTTCGAGATCATTCTGAATATCCATGGAACACAACATCAGCTTTCCCTGATCAACTTGTGCTTCAAAAAGCAATCCCAGCTTCCGCGCATTGTTCCAGTCGTCAATCGGTTGAATAATGGGCATTAAATCATCCGGCAGATCAGTCATAATTATCGGCTTACATCGGTCGAGCAAATCCTGCCATTGCCAGTTGCTGTGACAATCTGTCGGGAACAAATCGAACGCAGGATGATCCGGATCGCATAAAATGCCCATCGTGTGAACGGTATTACGCGGAAAGGTAATCAGGTTCCAGAAAATCGGCCGAAACGTCCCTAATGTGTTGCCGGCGACCTGTCGCCTGTCGAGTATGAGCAGCACACGACTTTCATCCCGGAGTTGTTGTAAGGCTTCCTCAACGTTCTGAGTCACCAAGACATTCTCCGGTTTTTGTTGCGGGATTTGTGCCGGATAAACCCAGATATCCCAGTCATTCGCATAGCCGGTTCCCTGAAGTCTGACTTCCAGGTTGAGCTTTGTCGCTTGCTCGAGACTATTTAAAGGGATTGTGATTTCGCCGGCACGCGTGAGCCCTTCGGTCGCAATCGTCCCGACGGTCAATTTGCCGTTCGCGATCGACCGCCCGCTGGATTTGCGTAATGTCCATTGGATAGTGACATTGGTCAAGTCTCGGGAACTGTAGTTGGCCACGTCTATCATAGTTTCGAAGGATTCGCCGGAAGTAAAGATGCGTTTTCGCATACGCGCTAGAGGAACAATATCATTACAGAACCTTCGATATTGTTCCGGCGTAATATAGCCTTTGCTTTGCCATAATGCATTGAGCACTCCGACAGGGGCGGTGCCCTGGCCGGGAAAATCATGCAAATCGAGCAGTTGAAAACCGGCAAAACCGGGAGTACGCAAAGCAGCTTCGATTTCCTGTTTATAGAGCAGGCTCTGGAATTTGCCGGATGCCATCAGAAAATCGTGAGCCAGATGCTCCAGACCTGCTTTGTTCAGCTTGTCACGGAAAATCGCCATATTCCTAGCTTTGAGAACGCCGGTGTACTGGTTCTCTTCGGCAATATCGGGATAGACACACCACTGGCCGATTTCATGACCGATGACAGGTATGGGACGAGACTCAATATGCTCACGATAGTCATCAAATGTCTGCGGCGGCCGGTCGAACCTGAGCGTTCTCCATCGCTGAAGTCGAACGGCATGTTCGATCGAATACTGGTTTTCCTTGATTTGCGGCCATCCTGCTCCGGCGACATAATATCTACGGCTGTCCGTTTTTTTCAGTATATTCAGGAGCTTGCCGAGAAATGCGTCTCGATTTTTACCGCTTGGCTCGTTACTTGGTGAAAAAAAGCAGAATGACGGGTGATTGCCGTATGCCTTAATCATGCCGGCGATTTCCTTGTATATCCATCCATCAAGATCAGTGCCGTCCCCGAAGGCCGCCCAGCAGGAGCCTTCGGCCTGGAGATAGAAACCTTCTTCGTCCGCTGCGGCAAAGGCCGCTTCCGGCGGACACCAGGAATGGAACCGGAAATGATTGAGACCGTGCGCTTTGGCAATACGGATAATTCGTTTCCACTCAGCCACATCGGTTGGTGGATAGCCGTGCAGCGGGAAAATACAGCATTCGAGCGTCCCGCGAATGAAAATCTTCCGGCCGTTTATAGTAAATTGCTTATCACGGATACCTAATTCCCGCATACCAAAAGTGACTACCCGCTCGGCGTCGATATTATCACCTGTCAGCTTTAGTTCCAGTCGATACAAGGCGGGAGAGTATTCATCCCAGAGCAGACAATCCTGTCCCATCGGATGAACGAAGCTCACTTGCCCCCTCGGCCCGATCCAGCTTGCCGAGACTGTTTGTGATTGTGTGATATGTTTTGTTCGACTGTTATCACTAATGGCCCTGACGCTGATCGTACCAGAGCTGGCTTGGAACGTGTTGGAGCTGGTTTGTCCTGTAGCGTTGCACAAAATAACAACGACTTTGATTTGCCTGTTGCCTATATCCGGATAGATCTGGACATCGTCAAACCAGATTTGTGGCGTGGTATAGAGTTTAATCCGGCCAGCGATCCCGTTCCAGTTGGATTGCGTCTGGTCTGAAATACTGTGCGCATCCATACCGACGGGAACGACTACGCTGTTATCGACGCGAATTGTCAGGCGGTGGTTCTGTCCGGGCTTGCAGAATTCGGTCAGGTCGTATTCGTGTGCCGAACCGAGGGTCTCGCGGATACCGGCCTGCCTGCCATCAATCCAGACTGTTGTCTGCCAGTGAGGACGCTCAAGCAGAAGGACAATCCGTTGATCCGCCCATTCTTTGGGAATATTGATCTGCCGCTGATACCATGCCGGCCCGACATAGTATCGATCCGGCGTGAGCCAGAATGGGCATTTGAAATCCTCCGACTGAATGTACTCGGTGAATCGAGGATCATCCAGAAGTTTCATTCCAATACGAGTGGTCCACTGTGTTTTTGCAGAAGGTTTTTCCCCGAAGCCCTGCTCCTGCAATGAGCCGGGCAGTCTGATAGACTGTGCCAGAGACCTGTTGAACCACTGCCCTGTGATGCCCGTATTATTCGGATCCAACTCGAAAGACCATTGACCGGACAAATCTATTTCCCGGGCTTGTGCAAAAATAACGAATATTAAAATAATAGCGAATGAAGTAATAATTTTTTTCATAATTCACTCCTTATTTCATTTCAAGTATGATCGTTCGCTCTGCAGATGTCTTTATTCTGAGTAATTCGGCTGTCAAATCTTCTGTAACCTCCGGGCGCTTCTGTACGAAAACTTTCTGGTCTTTCTGCCAGGGCGAAATGACCAGGAGAAGCTCTGCGTCCGGTTTCGTCAGGTCGTTTTGCCAGCGTTTGAGGCCCACTTCCCAGTCGGTTTTGGACCAGAAATTATCCGCCACAAGCAGGCCGTTGAGATACAGCCGGGCCATGTCACCAATATAGTCAAATCGCACAAGAACATCGCTGACCGTATTCCAGTCAATCTCTCCGAATCGGATTCGCCATGCCTTGGGCGGAGCACTCGCTTTTCTGAAAGGATAGTCCTGATCTGCGGCGGGCACTTCGGCATTTGCCTGCGAAGTCACTGAGATCTGCGGCACTTGACGGGCTGGCAAAGTATAAATTGATAAATCCCCTTCTCTTTCTGGATTAATGCGTTTGCTTTCATAAATCAACGCCTGGTCCGTCGGCGGGTATATACGAAGTGGAACAGGAGTCGATTGACGCGTTCTGAGTTTAAGAGAATTGCCGCTTTGCCATAATTCAATTGGGCAAATGGCTATATGACGTCTGCCGGCGATATTGATCTTCCATGCATGAAGGCTTTCCTCTTCGGACAGCAGCAGGATTTCAATCCTGGCCCCTTTTTTTGTCGTCATACGGCGGACCCGGCCACTTTCGATCACCGGCTCATTGATCCCTGTGAGATTAAGTTGTGTCTCAATCCCGGGCAAACGGACCATAACCAGCCGCGTCACGTCCCCATCCTGCCATCGCATCAGCGGTTGTGCCGTTGCAGAAACCAACGTCGCGTCTGCGACCGGCATATGAATGGGAAAAATGCCGATACTTTTGGACGGAATTGTCACAGCTTTCTCGGGGAAAATCAGTTCTTTGTCTTTCAAGGTCACAGCAAATTGGATATTCTCACGGGCCGGCATGTCCAGATAACGCTGGTGGTTATGAAAGAATAAAAATCCCTGCTCCCCTTTTGATCGCAGGGCGTATCGAAGTCGACTGGGATCCGCAGCTTCGGGGCGGTCCTCAGGTAAGGTAGGTGTCATTTGTGCCAGGTCCGGACCAAAATCCTGGATAAACTGATGCAATCGTTTGAGTGCAAAATAGGATGGGTTTGTTTTTCCAAACTCCTGAAGCGGGGCCTGGAAATCGTAGGAGACCAGCGGCATGTCACCTTCCACAAGCCGCCCGGTCTCGCCCAACGGCTGCGAACCACCGTGATACATATAATAACCGATCATATTGGCCCCCTCACCCAGCCGGCACAGGGCCATTGCCTCGGTATCCTTAGATTCCAAAGTCGGACGCCGGAGAATTTTGTGATGCATCCCCCCGCCCAGTTCGGCCGTAGCAAAAGGATAGCGAGATGGATCGTATCGCCATCGCTCCTGCCTGATGCGATTTGTTACCATATCACTGGCCACGTTCGTATTGATGACCAGGCTAATTAAATCGGAAAAAAGCAGTTCGCTAAACGGCGACAATTGTTCCGTCCCGGCAATCCAGAACGGATCGACATACGAGCCCTGGACCGGCAGAACTTCATCCTGCGGGACCCAAGCGCCACCCCAGCCGGTCACTGAGTAATAGGGGACATCCATCCCCAATCCAAGGGCGATTTCCTTGCACTTGAGAATGTATGGCTCACCGCCTCTGCCGCCGACATGACCGAACTCGTTATCAAATTGGATGCCGATGATGGAGCCGCCGTCTTTATGATAAAGCCCCTTGACCTGTTCGGCCACTGTCGTATACCAGCGTTGAACCTGCTCAAAATACGCCGGATCCATGCTCCTCGGTTTGCAGACCTTGCCGAGCCAGTCAGGGAAACCGCCGTTACGAGCCTCGCCGTGGCACCAGGGGCCGATACGGATCCAGACGGGCATATCGTGTTTGCGGCACAGTTCGATAAACCGGCGTAAATTGTAGTCCCCGTCCCATTTGTACTGGCCCTGAATTTCCTCATGAAAAATCCAGAATATATATGTTGCGATTATATCAACGCCGCCGGCCTTCATGGCCAGTATCGAATCTTCCCAATTCTGGTTCGGGATACGGGTATAATGAATCTCACCCATGACCGGCAGCCAGGATTTGCCGTTACGTGTAAAAAACAAAGAATTCACGCCGTAGCTTGTCCCGTCGGGGCCGGTTGGTGTCCCCATTTTTAAGTGCCCTTCCAGAATCCGGGGAGTCTGAGCTGCCGCTTCGATTTTTAAGAGATGTGAATTCGATGTCTCGGAAGCAGCTAATTTTTGAACGCATGATACACTTGTCAGAAACAAAAATATAAGGGCGGAAATTAGCTGCTTTTTATTTAAGATTATCATGTCTTTTAATCCCTATCTTAGAAAAAGTCACAATTCATAAAAATCTTACCAGAAGATCATATAAAAAACTGCAACACCTATTATCACTAAACCGCCTGCGATTTTAACCTCAGGCGTCGTCTTGACTTCGATATCTTCGCGTACCGGCAGTTTCCTTGGCTCTTCCAGAGGTTTCCAAAGCGTAATCAATCCCATGATCATCAGGACAAGCTGAAATGTGGCTGCGACCTGAACAAGAAAATGCAAACCGGGCGCAAATTTCTGAAACAGGCCGTAAATTAAAGGTCCGGAAATTAATGCCGCAACACCGGCTAACCCGGGCGCATTTGTCACTAACATCCCGAATGCGAAAGCGGCGACGACACCCGGCCAGATGTATCCCTGGAATTGCTGGATATACTGGAAAACTCCGCCAAACTTCGGATCATCCAGTATCGGCGCCAGCAAACAGCCGATGACCAAAAACACCATCGTCATCGCACGTCCCAGAAGCAGGAGCCGTTTCTGGGGCGCATTACGATCGATCATCCGGTTGTAAACATCGATCGTGAAAATCGTTGAGGCAGAGTTGAGCATCGATGCTAAAGAACTGATGACGGCTCCGGCAATAGCAGCAAACATGAATCCACGTAATCCCTTTGGAACCAGATTACGAATCATCAGGGGAAAGGCCGCATCATGTTTGTATCCAATGAGATTTTTTGTTTCGGTCTTTTGATTCAGATTCTCCGCCGTCTGTTCGATCGAGGCATTATAACTTTCAATTTCTTTTGCCTTTTCCGGAAAACGTTCCTTCCATTGGTTATCGAGATTGTACAAAACAAGACTTTCGTCTGATATCTCGTTTTTTGACTGCTCATAAAAATCCAACACTTCGATATTGGCTTTATCCGCTTCCGCAGCCAAATCGGTTCTGTACAAGGTTGAGGTCATAATTCCGGGGATCACAATCGCAAATGGGACCAACAGCCAAAGAGCCCCGGCCAGTATCACACCCAGTTGACCGTCCCGCAGTGTTTTTGCCGCCAGGTTTCGCTGGACAATAAACTGGTTTAAGCCGCAGTAATACAATATCACAATCCACATTCCCGAGAATACTCCCGTCCAGGGCAGTCCTTCATGGCCGGCTGGAAGGACCATATGCAGTTTGTCCGAATTCGTCGAGGAAAACTGTTCCCATCCCCCGCAGGCTTTGAGGCCTAAAAAGAATGTGATGATCCCGCCAATCAAAAGGCCGCACCCCTGGAACAAATCCGCCCAGGCCACAGCTTTGAGCCCACCCCAGACGGTGTAGGTGGCGGCGATTAATCCGATAAGCCAGACACCCTGTCGCATGGAAAATCCGAAGATGGTACGAAGTGTCACTCCGCCGGAATACAGAACCGCCGTCAATAAAACCGCGACATAGATGACAACCGTCATCAACGCCATGATCGCCCGGGCCGTGGAGTTGTAGCGATATTCGAGGTACTCCGGCATGGTGTATATCCCGGCTTTGAGAAAACGCGGCAATAAAGTAAAGGCAATAATCACAATTCCGATACTACCGATAAGCTGCCAGTTGCTGACGGCCAGCCCGACACTGCCGGCGCCCTGACCGGCCATTCCGACAAACTGCTCGGTTGAAATATTGGCGGCAACAATCGAAATTCCAATTAACCACCAGCGGAGACCTCGTCCGGCAAGAAAATAATCCTCGCTACTGGATTCTTTTCTGCTTTTAAAGAGACTTGTCCCGATGACCACTGAAAAAAATGCGATAAATACAACAATATCGAAAGCATTCAAATCCATTTATTAGTTCCTTATTATTTCCTCGCGTCATCAATTGCTTTGAACATGGATAAGATATTTTCCGTAGGTACGTTGCTTTGCACATTGTGAATACTATTGAAGACGAAACCGCTGTTTTGATTGAAAATTTCAATCCGAGATATGACCTCGTTATACACTTGCTCCGGCGTCCCGAACGGCAGCGTTTTTTGCGTATCAATACCGCCGCCCCAAAACACCAGTTGCTCTCCAAATTCGTTTTTAAGTTTTTGCGGATCCATCTCCGCCGCCGAGCACTGGACCGGATTGAGCACATCAAATCCCGCATCGATGATATCGGGAATGAGTTGATAGATTGATCCACAGCTATGGATAAAAATTTTCCAGTTCGTCAGCTCATGAATTTTGTCGTTGATTGCTTTCTGGAACGGTTTATAAAGATCGCGGTAGGCCTGAGGAGAAATAAAAGGCCCCCGCTGTGTGCCGAAATCCGAGCCGCTGACAAAGACAACCTGGACTTTATCCTCAAGGGCTTGTGCAAGCTTTTCAATGTTTTTTATACCAATTTCACACTGCTTCTCAAAAATCTTATACACATAATCACGCCGCATAGCCGTTGAGATATACCATTCCTCAACATCCCGTATTCCTTTCGGATGTTTCATCCAGGGAGCGGGTACCAGTGCAATATCGCCGAATGCGACACCGGGAATCGTCAGATATATTCCATAATCCGTGTGATGATAATAGTCATCCACCCGACTTGAAAAATAGGCAATATCATCATCGGACAATATTCCAAATTCTTCACAGTTGTAGAGCGGATTCAGTCGATCTTCGATGATAGGTTCCTGACGCCGGATCGAATCGAAAAAATATCCCGATGCCGGCATTTTTGCACAGGGAGCTACTGATGTATCGCCTTCAGGGTACATTAGAATATCACCATTATCTGAAACAGTGTAATTAAACTGAGCCGGTACAAGCACCTCTGTGCCATCGACGGGAATAACGAAGCTCTTCCAGTTTTCATTTTTATACCCGAACATATTTTTCGGGGGATGGACACCCACGACATCAAGGCCTAAAATCCGACGTATTGTCTCATCAATCTCCCCCAGCATTTGATAAGGTTCAGTTACTTTAACCCGCCATTTATTATCGCCGGTTAATGCCTGACGAAGCCGGTGTACGGCACAAACACCCATGCCGGTTTGGCCCCCCGCCCCGAAATCCACACATAAATAATCCACCGGTTGATGATTAAGGACGGCGTTTAATCTTTCTCGTGGTGTCATGTCAGATTCGACTCTCCCGAATTTCTTTGATGTATTACGATATCCCCGTAATGGCCCAGATGTGCCGCTTTGAGAACAAATAACTTATTCTGCATTTCGGCGAATAATTGCTTCGCCCTGTTCGACTTCGATGGTCAGGCCCGAAAGGTCGAGCTTTTCCACGTTCCCAAGAACAAATCCCCGCTGGGCCTTAATATGACAATTCTCAAATGTCACATTCTGAATCGGGCTGTCTTCCAGCCCGTGCATATCACCGACGTTATTGGTCGTGCCGGAGACATTGATAATCTTCACATTCCGAACAACCGGCAGCGGATCCGAAGGCGGCTTGGGATTCACCATTCTCCACGCCATGTTGAATTCGAACGCCTTCCGGGTATCCTTGAGCACGATGTCACGATAAGTGATATTCTCGACCACACCGCCCCGGCTCGGCTGTGACTTGAAACGAATCGGAGCCCAATTGTCCGCTTCCATCACGCTGTTACGAATCTCGACGTTCCGAATTCCGCCGGACATTTCACTTCCCATGGAGACACCGCCGTGTCCGTAACGAAACAGACATTTTTCAATCAGGATATTTTCCGCCGGACGATTCACACGACGCCCGTCCTCATCCTTGCCGGATTTAATTGCAATACAATCATCGTTGACGTCAATGTCCACCCCGCTGACATGCACCCCATCGCACGAATCGATATCAATGCCGTCCGAACTGGGGATGTAATGTTCGGCACGGATGACGAGGTCGCGAATCTCTACCTTCCGCGAGTAGAGCACAAACAAGCCCCAACTGGACTGGTTCCGGATCGTCAGATTCTCCACCAGCACATCATCGCAGTCTTGGATGGCGATAAGCCGGGGGCGAGCGTATGCCGGAAGGTCCACCTGCTGCAGTTCATAAGCAGGAGATTCTGGTTTTGCAGGCAATCCGCCCCTGGGACCGAGGTCGGGCGGGACTTCTCGCACGGGGCCAATATTGGCAACATTGGTGGGCCGCACTTCATTGCTTCTGCGCCTGGATCGGGCATGCCAGATGTCGCCTGAACCGTCAATTGTACCCGGGCCGGTTAATCGGAAGCCGGTCATATCGAAAACGTTAACCAGAGCACTGACCCAGATACGTTCCTCACCTTCCCAGCGCGTCTGGATCAGCTTATAATCAGCCATATTGGTCGTACCCTTCAGCACACCGTCCGATTCCACGTGCAGGTTTACGCCTTGTTTAAAAAAGATCGCTCCCGTGAGAAATGTCCCCGCCGGTACGACTAACGTTCCGCCGCCATCTGCGGCACATTTATCAATAGCGGCTTGAATGGCCTGGGTATTGACCGTATTACTGTCACTCACCGCTCCGTGGTCGGTGATCACGTAACGCTTCGCCGGCTTCGTTTCACCATCCGCGGCCGTCGCGACACCGACACTAAACAATAAAACTGCCAAGGTGACAATAATTAACTTGATTCGTGTCATAAGTTGTTCCTTTCTTAATTTTAGCTACCTGTTTGAAAAAGGTTATTCAACTCTGAACCAGTCGTAGTCGGCATAACCATTCTTTTGTTCGACTCCTGCTGCAAAACAGAATAATCCGACCTTGGCCCCAATCCATCGTCCCGGTTGGGCTGTAAATGACTGTCCTATCGGGATAAATTCCTGACCATCGCTGCTGTAACTGAAATTGCAGATTGCTCCATCATTGACCTTAACTCTGAACAGCAGCGTATCTTCTGGACGATCTTTGCTGATTTCCTCAATTTCATTGCCGCCTTCCCTGGCATTATTGCATGTGTTCTTCATCAGGCGATACCCTGATGATGTCTTCTCGATAGCGAGGTATGAATAAGATTGCCCCATAATGATCAGTCCACATTTTTCGCCGATGTCAAGATGACTGAAATCCAGCTTCGTGGTGACGGTAAACTCGGGTGCAGGGAATTTCTGAAGAATTAGATTTGGAGCCGGCCAAAAGTTTGTTGAACCGGCAGGAGTTGGAACGGCAAATAATCGCATCCAGCCGAACCGTGCTGTCAGGGACATCCAATCCTTTTTTGGATTTGCATGCCACTGCCATTGCAGGTCGAGTGTTTTGGAATCGAACTCGTCGTTTGTCTGCGGCACCACAACCGGATAGGTCTTGCCGACATCCGGTTTTTTGTGTTGTGTGACGGGTTCACCGACGCCATTGCCGTCCAGATCAATTCCCATATTCGGCCAATCATCGATCCAACGTATCGGATTTAAGTGAACGATGCGGCCGCAAGCCCCATGATCCTGGAAGTGGATAAACCAGTTTTCGCCGTTTTTCAGTTCCACCCAACCGCCCTGATGAGGACCGTTGATATCTGTGCTTCCCTTCTCCATGACTCGTTTCGCCTCATATGGCCCCATCACGTTCTTTGACCGCAGCGCCAATTGCCAGCCCTCTTTAACACCGCCGGCCGGGGCTAAGATGTAATACCAGCCATTTCGCTTATAGAACTTCGGCCCTTCAACCGTCGGAGCGACGCCATTGCGTCCATCATAGACCAATGTCCCTTCATCCAGGAGTTTTTTGCCGTCGGGGCTCATTCGCCTGACCGTCAAGATACTGTTGATGCCGGCGCGGCTGTTCGCCCAGGCATGGACGAGGTAGGCGTTACCGTCATCATCCCATAACGGACAGGTATCAATCAGGCCTTTTCCCTCCTGGACCAGATGAAGCGGCTCCCACGGACCGGCCGGATTTTTCGCCTTCGTCATTAAAACGCCCGCGTCAGGGTCCCCGACAAAGATCCAGAACCAGCCGTTATGATAGCGAATCGAAGGCGCCCAGATTCCATTGCCGTGTTGTGGGATATCGAAACGATTGTCTTCAAAATGTTGAATCGCATGACCGATAAGTTTCCAGTTAACCAGGTCTTTTGAGTGAAGGATTGGAAGACCGGGGACACAGTTAAAGCTGGAGGCGGTCATGTAGAAGTCGTTTCCGACCTGAATCACATCGGGATCGGAATAATCTGCAAAAATAATCGGATTTTTATATGTGCCATCTTCATTGTCCGGCTTCCATACAGGATGTGTTTTATTCAAACGTGTGCCCTCAAGATTTGCACATGAAATGACCTGGCATAAAATAACTAAACCAAACGATATAATTACAGCTTTTGATTTTTGTAGAGGTATTTTTTGTCCATACATTGGTTATCAACCTTAAAAAAAATTTCTTATTCTTGTTTTCCGGCTTAGGGCATTGGTTTGAGTCCTTCCCAGCGCACATTCCATCTTCCATTGTCAGGGAAACCCGGTGCTGAACGCTCAGGACAGCCATCCCAACCGGCTGCCATCATTGCAACTGCCGTAAGCAATCCACCGTTACCAGGCAGATAAAGTGGTAGTCGGGACGATTGATAATTGTGTCCGTTTGCTAAGTATCGGTTCTTCTGTGCTTCAACGAACAAAGCATCTATTGCCTTTTCCGGCTCACCCAAACGCGCCGCCGTCATCGCCATGACCGGATAATCCCAGCCCCATGTGCTTGGCCAGTCCCAATTGGCAAGCACGGAGTCCAGGGTTCGCTTCATTACCTCAGGCTCTATCAGGGGTGTTTGAGTTACAAATCCAAGTGCACAGAGCATCGAAGGATGATCTTCAGTAATCGTATAGGGCGAAGTTTCAATTCCTGTGTAAACGCCTTCGCGAATCGTCGGGCGTGACAAGTTTCGTATAATCCGGTCCCATTTCGGATCGCGTTCGGCGCCAAGTCGCTGACGCCACTTTTGTGCCGTATCCAAGGCCCAATACCAGTAGGCCAGTTCAAAAGTCGGATTGATCGTGCTTCTTCGATATCGTCCGTAACTTTCCTGGGCCGGAATCAATACCGGTCCCAGAACATAACGCTGAGTAGATTCGTCCCAAATGGGATAGGAGGCCATAAATTTTGCCGTCTCAAAGACGATTTCCTTATATTTTTCCAGTGTTTCTTTGTCCGGGTGAGCACGATAACACAACTCCGCATAGTAAATCGGATGCGGCTGCTGCCAGATGAGATACACACCGACGGTACTCGGACTATCCCGGCCATCCGGCGAAACCATCTTAGGCCAACGAACGCCCTCATAGCCCTGTAATTCAGCAGTAGCTTTGGCCATCGGAAGGATTTCCTGATACCACGGAAGGCTGCGTTCCAAAAGCGGCAGACGATTCCAGAAAGCAAAATGGACGGCATGCCACCAATGCATCTCCAAATGGAATTTGCCGAACCAGCTGTTACAAACCAATCCGGTTTCCTGCGGTGGACGGGAGCCGGAGCATTGGATGGCAGTTAGATATTGTGAAAGAACGACCCGGCGTTCGAGCTCGGCCGCACGGGGATCGGTGCATTCGGAAAAATCAATCGCCCCGCCGCTCGACCAGAACTTTTGCCAATAACCGGCCGCCGCCGTGCGAACAGTCTGAAAATCAGGCAGGTCCTCAGAAATCTGTTTTGGTGAAAAGGCAAATACAATTTCCAAAGCTCTTCCGTCCCCCTGATGAATCTCATATTCATGTTGTGATTTAGCTCTGATCCGGCCTGCCTGTGAACAGGCAATCCGGACATAATATCGCTCATCATCAAGAATCCGAGCGAACTTTGCTTCGCTACCGTTAATCTCCTGTATTGTTTTGTGGCGGTCCGGATGGTCCCAATCCACGGCATTTCTCCAAATTTCGCTGCCATAAGGAAAAGCAAGACAAATGTGCAACCGATCTTTCGATAGTAATTCCGATTCGATCCGGACTGCCAATATGTCACTATTCGGGTGACAAACGGTTAACACCTTAACCGGCCTGCCTTCTATTTCAAATTGGCTGCTCAAAAAACCATTCCATAAGTCCAGTGTCTGAGATGTATTTTCCAAATCTTCGATTTTTACTTGCGTGCCATCGTCTTTTGTCATGCGCAAGCCAATCTGTCCGAGATGCAGGCGATGGGGATTCGAACGAAGCCAGGTTGCGGCAGGCGAATATCCCCTGGAATATTCTTTATCCGAGGCATACGGAACTTTACGACCGGCAATGTCATATTCGGTCAGAATATCCGACAACTGATAACTGTTCGGATTCGGCATCGAATGCCAGCCCCAGTGAGATTGGGTACCGAGCGGCATCCCTTTTTCATGAAATTCCGGAAAGCTTTGCAGGCCGGTGATATCGGCGGTAAAAGCAAATTCACCGTTGCCGACACTCAACGGATTGAGCGGATCCGGTTTATTCAGGACAACATTGTGCCTCGTCACCAAAGCGAGACGATCTATCTTATTGGTTGTGGCAACTTGATCCGAGGATGACGCATATAATTGCCCTCTACAACCAATATGAAATAACGAGAATAATATCAGTATGCCAGAGTTAAGAATGATTTGGGCTGCTCTATTCATAATCCATACTGTCCTTTCAAAGAAATAGAACTCATCATAATATCTCACGATGAATTTTGAAAGCAGGAAGTTTTATTCAGTTTAAGCTCACCGTCCGCGGCGGGCACCGCCGGTGCGATCCCTGCCTCTGAAACCACGGGTTCTTTCTTCCTGTTGAGGCATTTCCTCAGGGAGATGTTCACCAACCATACCAAGCACCGCAATCGTGGTAAGACCATCTTGTGCGGCACTATTTGTATTCATTCCCGGGCCTTCTTCCAGGGGATTCAGGACTTCCGGCCCTTCGATTTGCCTAATCATAGACGAACCTTCTCGTCCGCCCCTGCGGCCGCGTAGTAAGGAATTCACGGCCTGCTGCATAAAGGCTTCATTTCCGGTTTTCAGATAGACATAACCAGCCAATCGTCCGTCTCGGACAAAGGATGCATCCGCCCCTTCTGTTCCAGTTGTCATATCCTTAAGAACCAAATCCTTCGGAGCATTGTATAGCCGGCAATACTGCAGCCATGCCTTCTGCCAGAGCTCATGGTCGACCATCATATTGAGTTCAAACATCACTTCAGCGCCCCCCATGATGGTGGCCAGGTTATAGACACCCGCCTCGTCGGATAGTTGATACAGTTCGCTGGTTTTGGGATCGAATCCCATGACCAGATTTCTGCCGGTCCTCAATCCCAGCGGCATTTTGCAAATAGACTCTATACCGGCATAAATTTTGTCACGCCACTTCGTATCTCCTGTACGCTCCCACTCGGTCATCCAGTTGCCGGCCAGGGCAAACCAGTCCGGACCAAGACGCAAACGCGCCGGATATTTCTTCTCGGCTTCCGTGATTGGCTGTGCCAGACGCATCGGGTCGAATTCTGCAATTCTCTCGTCCGCCTGCAGCATCTCTCTCATAACATCGCCGGTACGTTCATCGGTTGTCAGGTAATAATAGAAACGTCGATAAGCAACCTGGCTGACACGTACCTCCTTGGCACCACAACCCCAGTGACGAACGTTATGACGCGAACCTAAACCTGCAAAACGTCCCTGGTGGTAACAGTCTACTTCGCCGGTATGGCGGGTCATCGCCTCGGCCATCCGGAATATATCTGCACGTCCGGTGCGCAGGAAACTATACCAAAGCCACATATCGGTCCCTAATTCGGAATTGTCCCAGGCCATGCCGCCGAGATCATATCGCCACACATGCCGCGCTTCATCGTAAGAATGCATCACATCACCGTAATCCCAGAAGCCATACCAATTATATTCATCCACTGCCTTCAAATAAGTGGCCAGTGTTGCATCAAGCCTATCTTCGATCGTACGCTTGAGCGGAGTTGAGCGATCCTCAAGGCCCCAGATGCCAAAAGCCTGTACTGAGTTCAAATACTGTGGAGTGCAAACCAAAAGCGTTGGTTGACTGGCGGTATGTGCATATGCGGCGGTTTCTTCCTTAGACGGGACGCCCGCTGTTGGGAAAAGTGTCAATTCACTCGTGCGTGCAACACCGTTGGGTGTACTGAAGCCCTCCTGCACATCCTCATAGACTTCTTCCAGACCATGGGCCACGGTGTCATAGTGACGCAGGTCCATTGCCGGAGCATCGGGCGACCACATCCATACTCGTACCTCAGCGGTTTCGCTGCCAGCGTGACGCACTTCCAGTGCGGAAGGATAAGATTGCCAGAAATCCTTTAATCCCACAGCCAATCCCCCTGAAACATCTCCGGCGAAGACCAAACCTGATGCCCGTTTCCCGGCTCCTGCAGGCAGCCAGCAACTTTCCGGATTCGTGCGTTTTTCGATTGTAAAACCGTCGGCATTCGGCTGAAGCAGCCTGAAATCATCCCAAACAGCCCATTTCTCCAACAAGTTCTGCCCGCGACGGTCAAGCTCCTCTTTATTTGGTACACGTTGCCCGGCGATTTGATCCGGATAAACATCCGGCCGCCCGAATCGTCTACCCCGCATTTGGCCGGGCTGAGGTGTCTCTGTCGAATCACTCTGAGGCCGGGCGATATAGCGGCCGCCGCGACCAATCAGGGGCTGGATCGGTTCAGACCACAAACCGTTGCCTTCACCCGAAAACCGTACATGCCGGTTTTGGATCTGCTCACGCATGGGAACGGAAAATATTACGCCGAGCCCCCGAATGAAATCCTGATGCTCATCACCGTCAAAGACGATCGAATGCACCATCCGAATCGGTGTTTGGCCTGCGTAAAAATATAGACGAACATAAAAAGGCAGCCACTGGCGGTTCCCACTTTCGGACTTGTGTAATCCTTCGAATTTAACGACAGCACGGACGGGCCCGGCCTGCTCTACCGTCACTTTATTAAGTTGACTGACGAACTTCTCAAGCTTTGGAGATTCGTACACATCCCCACTTGAACCATGCTGTAAAAGACAAACTAATTGTCCCTTTTCGGCAACAATCCGTCCATCGATTGTGATCGAATCGAGAAGAAATGTTCCTTGAGATGAAATGCGGCACCGAACCTGCCCAGTGTCAATTTCTATCATGTCATTGTTTTGCTTGACTTTAACAATAGGGACATCTGCCGGAACAACCGAGGAAATTGGTTCAAGTCTCAGCGGCCCTGTTGCGTTCGAATCAGCTACTGTGGCAAAACCGCTCCATTTCAGTGAGCCATCCGGCCAATATGCCAACGGCCAGGTCTGAAGCGGCAAATTTCCGCCGGCCGAAGAGGTCAATTTAAAAGTTTGGTCTTTCTGTACGGATCCCGGAGACCATGGCACACCCCAGCTTATCCCGCTCTGGACAGGAGGTACTTCATCGCCCAGCCAGGCAATAGGAACAGGCCCAATCTGAGAACTGAACGAAAAATTTGTCAAAACAATAAAATAAACGATACATGTTGTGATAAAAAAATGATTTGAAAACCTTTTATTCATCGTAAAGTTCTCCTGATTCAAATACAACGTTCGTTCAACTGATAACCGACAACAATAATTTTTTTAATTAAGCTCAGCCAGTTTAGTTTTTGCTCCCAGATGGTCCGGGCTGATTTGCAACGCGGCAGCGAATTTTTTCCCGGCGTCATCTTTTTGATCCAATCCAAGATATCCGAGACCGGCGATATAATGAGCATTGGCCACTCGCACCCGCTCGGATTGTTGTGCTCCGAACTTGGCAAAGAAATCAAACTGGGGAGCTCCCTCGAGGGCCTGATTCCCGGAATTAATCAGTTCCTTGAAAATTTCCTGAGCTTGATCGTTTTGGCCGAGTTTCTGCATTGAGAGTCCCTGATAATATCTCTGGAGACTGTTGGCTGAAACTCTACCACCACCAAAACCGCCACCTCGCATACCTCCACGACCGCGACGGGCACCACCTCGGGTACTCCCCCGAGTTCCACCACGTCGGGTTTGCCTTTGTGAACCGGCTGAAGTTGATTCTTCCCATGATTCTCTTGCCTTTTCAATCTCACCCTGTGCTTCATAAGCTATTCCAATCCAGTAAGCAACCTCGGAAGAGCGGTTGCTTCCCCCGGTATTTGCTTCCTGGAGGTTTTCGGGAAACTCGATCGACTTCTGAAAATCCGTCAAAGCCGCCTGGTATTGCTTAGTAGATAAATATCTTTGACCTCGAAGCAGATGAGCATCCGTCCAGGAATTACTGACATTAAACCTGGCACCACCTTCCCAGATATCGAAACTTCGTCCCTGCATCAGTGCAACTGCATCATCATACTTACCCATGACAATCTTGAGTGCGATTTCACGAGAGACTGCGTCATCCCGCTCCATAACCAGATTGTGATTTTTCTCAAGCATAGCCAGCCGTTTTTCAGGAGAAGCCCCGGCCTCCTCGTATTGCTGGTCAAGCTCGAATAAATGCAGGGCACTTCCTCCATACGAAACAGCTTTCTCCAGATTCGCTATAGCGTTATTACGACCGTCATCCTGGCGCGCATAAAACACAGACAGATTACGATACACAATCGGAAACGTCGCGTTCAGCGAGGAGGACTTTTCCCAGAGGCTCACAGCTTTCTCGGGCTGCCAGTCGAACAATAGATTGCCGAGATAATATGGCGCCTGCGCATCGTTAGGATTTGCCTTCATGGCCTGTTCGAGTATCTCAATGGCTTCCCACTGAAACGGAAAGACGTAGTCCGTCGGCATTTCGGCAGCAAGGCGATAATAACCGGTGGCTTGCTTGCTTTGTTTCATCTGCTCCGAAAAATAACCTAAATAATAGAAAACTAACGGTGAGATTTTAGATTTATCCGGGGCCACACCGACAGTTTGTAAAAGCACCGTCGAAGCATCCTGCCAAAGGCCGGCATGGCTGTATTCGAGAGCCGTTTCCAAACCGGTTGCAGGATGATCCCTGAGTGCCGCGAACAGAATCCCGCGTGATTCGGGATTATTTGTCACCATCCATCGTTCGGCCATGATACGGACATCAAGCGGATCTGATTTATCCATTGCCGTTGCTAAAACATCCTGAGCTTCCTTCTGGCGGTCCGTTTGGCGAAGCACAGTAGCCTTCAGAGTTAATGCTCGAACGTTTAAGGCGTTAGCTTCAAGAGAAGAATCCAAATGTTCCAGAGCAATTGTAAAATCACCTCGCATACAGTCGATCTCGGCCAGCGCATAATAGGAGGCGGCACGCCAGGCCAGAGACCAGGTGGCTTTATAAAAGCGGTCATAGGCTTGATCGTTCTTACCCTGCGCCTTCAAGGCGACGCCCAGATAATAAAATGGCTCGCCGTTTTTCGGAGTGGTGTATTTGTCGGTGAGCCGTTCAAGAGCCTTGAGGAAATGCTTTTGAGCCTCTTCGAATTTCGCTTTTTTGAGATAGTTGATGCCCAGTGCGGTATTGACTCTGACATCACCGGGATCGCGGCGAAGAGCTTCCTGCCAGTACGGATCGGGATCGAGTGAAGGATTGTGGAACTGTTCGATCCACAGACCCGTAAGATACAATTCCTCATTGGTTTTAATGTCCTCCGGATCTGGCGGGGCCTGAACGGCCTCCGGCATTTCCTGAGGCTCCAGCCGGACCGGTGAATACGAAACAAGTTCCTGCCCATCCACAGCTAATGCCGCACGCAGGTCATATTGGTCAATCTCGGCAGGAATTGAGATTTCTTTGACATAAGCCTTTGTCGGATTAATGGAGACAGTCTCCTGGACAAGGATTTTATCTGCTGTCTTGAGTGTAACCGTAGCCGCTTCGTGAGCGGAAGTCGTGTAAAAACCGAATTTCGCTGTTCCATTTTCGCTGACATCAAGATTCACAGCGGCATTAATATTGGCGCTTTTCACACCGCCGATGTCACGGAATGGATACCAATACCATTTGAATGACTTGACTTCATAAGGCTGGATCCAGCTGTAATCCGGCTGATTGTCCGAGTATGCACCAACCATAATCTCGATATAAGGGCCGTCCTCATCTGTCAGGATCGTATCTTGCCTGCGGCCGCGAGGACCGTTGCCCCAGGTCCAGAACTTTTTGCCGGGTACAATATGATGGTTGGCGACACTCATCGTCCCGGCCTGTTTGCCATGGTCATAACCGGCGACAAAATCATCATCATAATTCCAGGCAAAAACGGAATTGGATGAGATATGGTTTTTATACCAGCTAATATCTATCCCTTCTGAAAAATCTCCACCGCCATACCGGCCCGTTGCTATCGGCCAGGTGACGAACTGACGCTTGGAATGGTGCGTCCCGAACTGCGTGCTGGGTGGAAAAATCACCTGATAATTTTCGTTCACATGAACGGCGGGATTGGCAAAACACAGAATCGTATTGACAAAAGGTGTGCGGTTTAAAATCCGGGTGGACACCTCAAGACAGGACTTGCCGGGTCTGAGTGTGCAACCCACGGCCCATCTCATCCGATGCCGTATTTCAAGTTCGCCCACCCAAACCGTTTTACTGCCGTCCTGGTTTTCCTCGAAACTATACTGCACGGGAAGAAATGTACTGGCGCGATGATGATGAGGGATATTCCACTCCACTCCACCGGATATCCAGGCACCGATCAAACTAATCAGTGATGGCTTGATGACATGCTGTCGATAAAAGAAATTATAGCCATTCGTTTTATCGATCGCCTCAAAGATCCGGCCGCCCATCTCCGGCATAATCGCTATTTTAATGTACTCATTCTCAAGATAGATTAATTTATATGTTTTGTCTTCCTTTTCACCGGTCAGGTTGTCATATAACGGATAGGGATAGATTCTTCCTTCGGCCCCCTGGGAAGCTCGCCCAAAATAGAACATCGGATTAGGATCGGGTGGTCCTACTACATACGTAGGAATCACCATCTCCTGTTTCCATACTTTGACAGATGGATTTCCAACTGAAGAAAACACCGGAGATATGAAAATCAGGACCGCACCAAGAAACAAAATTTTAAATAATAAGACTTGTTGACGATTCATGGTTTATAACCTCCAAAAATCTCCTTTTTAACGGCTTTCTCCAATCTTTTCAACGATGGGCAAAAGATAATCACACAAGCGGCAATCCTTTAGTTCCTTCAATCCCCCAATCACACAATAAGCATTCAGGGTGGCTCCGGCGGCATTCGTATGTGTCCACTCTTTCGGCCCGAAATACAGCGCTGTCACTTTTTCCTGTCCCTGGTCCTCATAATAAGCTGCGATGATTTCGTTAAGGCTAATAAATCCTACACCCTCGGCTTGTGCCGCCTCGGCCCGCCCATTTGGCATAGTCGTCTGACGACCTGTAAACCTTCCCTTGAGGGCTCCAACGATTCCTTGGAATCAGCGAGCAGACAATTGGAGTGGCGCCTTTGGCCTTAGCATCAGTAATAAACTTGCGAATATACCAGCCATAGGTATGAAGGACTTCATGCTGACCGGTTAAAAGATTATCGATTTCTTCTGTTTCATCGCCGGCCCCTTTGATCGTGGCACGAGCTCTTCTCTGGTCGTTCAGCGCACCGCCATCGTTATGTCCAAACTGCATGATGACATAATCGCCGGGCTTCATGTCCGCCAGAACTTTCTCCCACAATCCCAGTGTCTGATATGTCCGGCTGCTGGTGCCTCCCATGGCACGGTTTTCCACGTTGATTCGAGTCCGGTCAAAAAAGTCGGCAATCGGCGCGCCCCAGCCCCATTGCCCGTTCTCACCGTCACCCCGCCGCCCGGTTCTGACTGTCGAATCGCCGATGAGAAACAGAGTGGGAAGATTTGGATCGGACACAGGCAGAGCACCCGGATGCCACGTTCGTGCCATAAGTTCTTCGGTTTGTTTGAGGAACATATCCGGGGCGTATGCCGTGACTTCCTGTCCCTTGGCCGAAAGGTAATTCGCTAAGGGACAATCTTTGAGGATTTTTAGTCCGGCAACTACAAGGGCCGCGTTAAAATCCGCCGCCTCGGCACTTGTGTGCGTATGATCTATTGGGAAAAAAGTTGCCACCCTGCCCTGACCCAGGAGTTCATATTGATCGGCAATAATTTTTGTTAAATCAACAAATGCCACACCCTGTGATTTGGCAATCTCGGCAGACCATTGGCTGTAATTGCCGGAGCCGCGTTCGACACGGCCGTTTCTCCATTCATTTCTGACCGTTAACGAGAGGATAATTGGTGTCGCCCCTTTCGCTTTCGTATCGGTAATAAATTTTCGCATATACCAACCGAAGGTATGAACGACCTCATGTTGTCCGGTCTGAAGATTGTCAATTTCCTGAGTTTCTTCGCCTAATCCCTTCAGCGAGCCACGGGCCCGGCGTCTGTCATTAATCATACCGCCGTCATTATGCCCGAACTAGATCAGCACAACGTCGCCGGGTTGAAGTGCTTCCAGAACTTTATCCCAAAGCCCTTCGGTCTGAAATGTCCGGCTGCTTCGTCCTCCCCGAGCGCGGTTGAACACACTGATTTTCTCCGTATCGAAGTAATCGGCAAGATGGCTGCCCCATCCCAGATCGGCACTGTTACTCGCCGTCGAATCACCAATGATGAACAAATTCGGTAATCTGTTTACAGATGTTAATTGTGGGGACGTCCTTTGAGGTTCTCCCGAGCTTTCAAGCTGGGATTTTGCATTCACTGTAGTAGCTAAAGCAAGAAGCATTATCACATGAAGCACATTTGTTTTAGTCATAGATGTTTGTCTCCTTTTCTTTATGGTTTTTCAATAACAACTTTGCCGCCTATCTGAGGCGGATAGAAATAGCCCACTGTATTTGTATCTACAAAGTTACATGAATCCTTAATAGAGCTGCTGTTAAGCATTACATATTCACCAAGTTAGAAAAGTCATTCATTCTCTACATTATTTGATTCCATCGCTTGCTTAAGCGCTTCCTTGTTATGCTCGGAAACTATGAAAAGCCCTTCAGGAAATAATCGATCGGATAACATCTCGTCAAAGATATGTTTACTTTGAAAGGAATTTAATCCCATTCCCGCCAAATACTGCAGCCTCAGATTACGATCTCGATTGATTTCAGCATCCTTTAGCCAGGGCCCTAAATCTTGTTTATTTCCGGCATATGTCGCAAGTAAGGAAATTACCGAGCCAAATCCAATCTCACGCAGAGACTGCTTTACCTGCGAATGATCCTTGCGATCCAAACGCTTTTGAAGTTCATCCACATTAATTTTCATTGCGTCTGCCTGCCCTGTAACAGACGGCACAAGGGCCTGCCCCAATATAATGATGTCATAACCCTCTCCTTCCGAGTCGTTGCTCCAAATCGTCCCATCTGGAAAAACTTTTAAAAAAGTGGCGACCTCACTCTTGACCGCCTCCGGATTGCTCTCGTATAGAGGCACCCACTGCGTGACTATTCCGCCTGGATTTAACCGTTGTTTGCAACGCTCGAAGTACTCTTTCGTATAAAGCGAAGCCGCACCCTTGACCCAGGGGTGAATCGGATCGGAAGTAATGATATCAAACTTGTCCTGTGTTGTAAGAATATAATGCCTGGCATCATCTAAGACCATTTCAACTCGCGGGTCTTTCAGCACATTGTTATTCTCCTGACCGAAATATTCCGATGCGATCCGCGGGATTAAGGGCTCAATTTCACAAATGACAATTCTTTCGATGTCAGGGTGCAATACAAATGAGCCGGCTGTTACACCCGCTCCACATCCCACAACCAACACGGAAAGAGGCTTACGGTGGATTAATGCCGGGATATGCCCAAGCATCAATTGTAAACGCATATCCAGCGGATCACTTGATGCAACTACTTTGCCGCTGATGTGGAAGCATCTAACACCGGTATCCAACTCTGTAACGGCAATTGAGGCATTCATTCCCTCACCCTGGTACAGGATTTCCGAATTCTCAAACGTTGTGGGCAGATGGCGGCCATAAGCAATCAGCCCCCACGGGACCTCGGATACGGTCCAAACCAGCGAAACCGCCAACACCGTTGAGATCACCAGGCAGACAATTCCCACCAATCTAAGGGCATAAGTCTCGAACGTACTGTGAGTCGAGATATTAATCCGGAACAGCCATAAAAGCGGGATTAACATCAAAAGCGAAGCTACCGCGGACAGCCCAATAATTATTCGATGGGATTGTTGAGTACCTAACGAGGGGATAAGAAGAATGCTAAAACAAATAGCGCCAATAATCGCACCGATAGTATTGGCGGCATAGACCGCCCCAACTAATCGACCAGGATCACGTCCCTGCGAGGCAACTGATGCCAGTGCCAGTGGGAAACTCGCTCCCCATAAGCACGCAGCCGGCAGGATAGCCCAAGTACAACGCAATAAATCAAGCTGGAAGTTAAACCAGGGATTTTCAGAAAGCGAGGGATCAATCGGCCAGTACGGGAGGGAGTTGTTAAGAATGTATACCGCCCAAGCTATCGCCGCTGCCAAAAGCATTTGACAACAACCCAAAGCGAGCCGCGGGCGAGTGGCATGTCGCGATATAAATGACCCCACACTGCTGCCGATCCCAAGCCCTACAAGAAACACTGCCAAAATGATAGAAAAAGTGTAAACAGTTGCACCCAGCATGAGTGATAATAGGCGAGTCCAAATCACCTCTGCTCCTAAAGCACACATTCCTGATAATGCTATAGTGAAGTACACAGGCCAAGTGCTGGATACATTTACATTATAATCCTGTGCCGGCTGGTCGAGTAATGAACGATATGGTGCCAAGGTTGATAAACCCAGACCGATTAAAGCCACCGATCCGTTTATCGAAGCTGCGACAAAGGTAGCCGTTGTTATATCATAGACTCGTAATAAGTAAAATCCTGCCAGAAGACATCCGAACACTGCTCCGGCAATACTCCCGCCGTAAAAGAAACCTAACCAGGAAACACCCTTAGGCGTCATTTCAATCCAGCGAGAAATTGCCGGTAACGTCGCACCTATCAACAAGGAGGGAGGCAGTAAACACACAGCACAGATGGCTCCCCGCAGCAAAATTCCCGATAGACCGTGCGCAATGTGTGCTGTGTAAAGTCGGTCGATATACGGGATGCCGAAAAAGACTACTATCCCGATACAACCAATTCCAAACTCAAGCAGAGCGTAAACGCGTAAAGGGTGTCGCCAACGAGAAATAATACGAGGTAATAATATACTTCCCAGACACATTCCGCCCATGTAAGTGCCAAGCAGCACACCAAGGGAAACAGCGGATGAGCCGATTACCAATTGCAATAGTTGGAACCAGACAATTTCGTAAATCAATGCCGAACAACCGCTGCCAACGAACAAAAGTAACAGTAAAGGCAGAAACCGATGCGATGTTGTAAGAGCAAGCGGCTTACTCAGATTATGTTCGCCCATATAACTGCCTCCCATAGCAGGTATCGTGTAGAAGATTTATGCGATCTGTCGGATCTCTGAAAAATAACAACTTGCTATTCACTTACAGGTACATACTAATGATCAAATCGTCTTTAACAGGAATAAGTAAAGACGGTGCATGTTCATACTACATCGTAATATTCTGTTTCTTACTGTAAAATATTTAATCACGATTTATATAGATACTTTGCTCTGCACGGTTATTTCCGCCGGTGTCAGACCATCACTTGTGGCAGTTACAGTGACATTACCGGCCTGAGCTTCCCTTGTCCGAAGAATCAGCATTGCCTTGCCATAAAACAATTTTCGATAATCTGCCTGAAATGGTTCAAGAGAGAGCGGATTTCCGTTGCCAACACCTGCGATTTCCGCAGGCCCTTCTACTTTAAAGCGAATCATGTTATCAGCTAACGGGCAAAGGTTACCCTTTTGGTCCAGAGCTTCAACCAGGACGTAGCAGAGGTCATCTCCTGTAGCGGACAGTTCCTTTCGGTCGGGCGTTAAGCGAATCGCTGCAGGTTCGCCTGCCGTTCGCATGACAGCTTCACCAATTTTTTGGCCATCCTTATAAGCAACTGCCTTTAGCTCACCCGGCTCATAAACAACATCATTCCAGCGTAGGCGATATCTGTAGGTCGGCTCATAATAGTCGGACTCTACTTTTTCCGGATAAATACCAAATTCTTTAATGCTGGCCCACGTCCCCTGTTGCAGCTGGTTAAATTCAATTCGAACATATCTGCTTTGTGAATCGACGTCATGGAATATCCGAGTAGGCCCGCCCCACCTTGGCATCCTGCTCGTACTCTTGGTTACAATTGTCTGCCATGTTGATTCATCAGACGAGACTTTAATTTCATACCCGTAGTTCTTTGACTCTCTTTCAAAATCGATAACCAAATAGCCTATCGACTGAACCTCGCCCAAGTTAACTTGCCACCACTGGTTGGTGCCCGCGGCATTTGCACACCAACGTGTAGCTCTATTGTTATCATTCGCATGTGCAGCAATGTGGCCATTCTCTTCCTGGTTCGAACTTGCTGTGGCAGCTTTGCCCTGTGCGAAGTTAACAGCCTTTTTCGATAAAATCCCCTTTTGACGACGGCCAAGAGACTTTCCATTCAAGAACAATTCCGCAGAGTCGCCATTGGTATATACAAAGACAGGAAGATTTTTACCGAGACGTTCCGGCCAGTTCCATTGCGGCAGGATATGAACAGTTGTTGCCTCGGGACGCCAATAACTACGGTAAAGATAGAACCGGTCCTTGGGAATGCCGCAGAGATCTACTATTCCGAAGTACGTACTTCTTGCTTGCTGTGCGAAAGGTGTTGGCTCGCCCAGATAGTCGAAACCCGTCCAGACAAATTCTCCTGCGACAAAGCTGTCATCTTCCAACAATTTAAATTCAGCATCCAGAATATCCGACCAGCTCGCGGCATTTAAATCATAGGAACTTACCTGGAATTGGCTGGAGAAATCTGTTTTACGATTTGGAAGCGGCAATTCATAGAATCCGCGCGTACTTAAAGTCGAAGCCGATTCGCTGTAAATAATCGGTTTGTTCGGATAGCTTTCCCTGTATCGAAAATATCTCCTACCATAATTCCAACCGGTAAAATCCAGCGCATCGAGAATCGGCTCCTCGACTGTATTGGGAATATGACAGGCCATGCCCACAGGACGCGTTGGGTCATATTTGCGTACAAAATCACTCATAAATTTTACTCTCTCGGGTGACTTACCCTCTCTGTCAGATGGCTGGTTCCCAATTTCATTCCCTATCGACCAAACGACAACGCATGGATGATTGCGGTCACGCATCACAAGACTGCGAATATGTCTTTCGCCATATTCTTCCAACGGCGGCTCGCCCTTGACACGACCGGCCTTATCATCCCATTTGTCAAAAACCTCATCCCAAACCACGAATCCCATACGGTCACACAAATCGAGAAGTTCCGGAGCCGATGGATTGTGGCTGGTCCGAATGGCATTACAGCCCATATCACGCATGATTTGAAGTTGGCGCTCCATTGCACGGGTATAAAAGGCAGCTCCGAGAGGACCGTGATCGTGGTGTAGATTTACGCCATAGAGCTGCACGCGTTGTCCGTTGAGATGAAAACCATCATCGGCTGTTAATTTGAACGTACGTAAACCAAAGGTTGTATCTTCCGCATCCACAACCTTGTTGTTCATTCGCACGATGGTTTTTGCCGTATACAATTTCGGGCTGGTAATATCCCACCGCTGCGGATCCGAAATCACAAAAGACTGATCCACCTCGCTGGAACCATCAGCCGGGACAATACCTTCTCTATCGCCCTTAGTCACCTGGCGACCATCCGGATCAAGCACGACCACTTCAACCGTAACCTTTGATTCGGTATCAAGGTGGTTTTCAATCGCCGAACGAACGCGAACAGTTGCCGACGTGTCGCTAAGCTCAGGTGTAGTCACATATGTGCCCCAGTGTGCAATATGAACAGGATTACAAATAGTCATTGTCACTTTGCGATAAATCCCTGCACCGGGATACCACCGGGTACCTTGTTGGCGCGTATCAACCAGGACCGCAATCACATTAGTTTCGCCAAATTGTACATATGGTGTGGCATCCACACGAAATGATGTATAACCATAGTCCCACTGGCCAGCTAATTTTCCGTTAATATGGACCTTCGGAAATGCCATCACACCATCAAAATCCAAATAAACTCGCTGGCCAATATCTGCCTTATCGAGCTTGAATGTTTTTCGATACCAGCCTACTCCCCTCCAGGGCAATTTTCCCGCATATCCATTTTCTTTAGGATTAAATGGTCCTGAAATTGCCCAGTCGTGCGGCAGGCGCACCGTTAGCCATTCTGAATCGCCAAAGTCTGGCATTTCGGCCCCACTCTGATTTCCTTTGGTGAACTTCCAATCGCGATTGAAGTTCACCACAAATCGCTCATTAGAAACGTGGTCTTTAGTACTAATGATGCCGGATACCTCTGAACAACAGACTGTAGTGAATAGAACTAATATCAACGCAAAAAAGACATAAAAAATTGGGTACCGCCACGATTTTGACGACATGACTTCCATGATTTTTCGCCTTACAATTTTCATGACACTTCCTTTCACTAAGATTACAGACGTAGCTGTGAGAGCAACTTAAAGTAGAAAAAAGAGCTACTCATAAAGATTTCTTTTTTTTATCACTGTCTGGAATTATCAATCATTTTTATTTACTAATTTGATATCGGGACGCGGCGGTGCTGCCATACCTTCGCCCAGATAAAAACCAACATGCGCGGGTTGATTATAGGCTACATTCTGCCATGCCACACTCAGCCTGTAAATCGGATCGTGCATCAATGTGTAGAAACGGTGTTCTGTCGGTATAGTTGTTGTGAAGATACGCAGTTCCTTGCCGTCTGTTGTTCTCCAGATGACTTCTTCTCTCCAGTCACCCAAAATGTCGGCACAGAGGCATGGATTTGCTTTTGAGCCGTTGTTAGTTACACAATTGTAATCTCCGCCATTGAGCAATCGTGTCACTGTGCCGCTGGCATAATCCCACTTGTCAATATAAGCACTACCTCGTCCCCATCTTCTGCCGCCACCTCGGCCATCAAGGATTTCACGTAACAGATCACCATCCCACCAAATACCCATATTGCATGATCTTGGTTTTACATCAGAAATTTTTTCACCTTTACAGTTGTACAAGCCATCTGAACTATTCGCCCAGCATTCATAACCTTTATGACTGGGGTCAATATCCATAGCTAATCCTCGACCCGGGTCCCAGAGTTCCAATCCCCATAGAATCTCACCGGTTCTGGAGTCGCGAAGTTCTGCACCATTAGGATGACGGGGATTTTCATGGATGGAAAACGTTTCCAAACCAGGCCTGTCCGGATCTATATCGGATGTATGCTGGGCGTCTCCATGACCTAAACCAGTTGAATAAAGCCCTTTGCCGTCATGATCAATAACGCATGCCCCATATATAATTTCTTCTTTGCCGTCACCGTCAACGTCAGCGACAGCAACGCTATGATTCCCTTGTCCTGTATATTCGTCATTTGAACCACCCTTTACTGCAGTAAAGGTCCATCGGTTTGTTAGTTTGCCATTTCTGAAATCCCACGCAGCCAGTACGGTTTTCCCAAGAACCACATTATTCATTCTGCCGGTATAGTATCCGCGACACATAACGAGACTCGGTCTTTGGCCGTCAAGATACGCAATGCACGCCAGAAATCTATCTACCCTATTTCCATTGCCATCTCCCCAAGCAGAGCCATCACCTCCTCGAGGTGGGATGTAATTGGTAGTGACAAGCTCTGCACCGGTTTGACCATTAAAGATGGTGAGGAACTCCGGTCCGTCCAAAATCATACCCCTATCATTGACGTAATTCGCATTGGGATCGCCGATTGTCTTACCAACTCCATCCACCGTTCCATCTGCCGTCTTGCAGGCAACCTCCGCTTTACCATCACCATCTAAGTCATAAACCATAAATTGGGTATAATGGGCGCCTTCACGGATGTTACTGCCTAAATTAATCCGCCACATGAAAGTACCGTCCATTTGATAGGCTTCAAGTCTTGTTTGGCCGGTTGCTCCTCTTCGGGCATTATCACGGGGTCTCATCTCCTGTTTGAGTACAATCTCATATTCACCGTCACCATCCAAATCCCCGACGGATGCATCATTTGGCCTGCAACCTTCAGGAGTCTGAAGGGGAATTGAGATGTAATTCTGGCTCCATACTTTCGCCGGAGCAGAGGGCTTGCCCTCTCTACCTTTGATAACGGCACGAACCGTATAAGTGGCGCCGGCACTTCCGTTATTATCAATAAGATTAGTGGAGTCTGTTATAGGCTGACTATTCACTTTTGTCTTGCTCCTATATACATTAAAAGCTATATCATCAGGCTCGGTTCCCAACATACGCCATCCTATGTACACTTTACCATCACCCTGATCGATCGCAACTACACCTCGATTGAGATTTTCCATCTGTCTATGGCCCTGAGCTTGCTCTTCAATTTGACCCTGCGTATGAATTGAACAACCGGCTACAAAAAGAACCATCCAGATCAAAATAGTCACTTTAGTTTGAATTATTGTCTTTGTCATGCTGTTTCTCTTTCTGCTTATTACATAAGTAAACTTTCGCATTTATATCAATGGTTTAAGCGGCTGGAGCTAACGCTTCCAG